>JALYXN010000232.1 GCA_030947085.1 Pseudomonadota bacterium
GCAACTCGCGATCCAGCGCCAGGCTGGCTTTCCATACCGTCGGTAGCCTGAAGTTCTTGTCGATGGTATCGATCGAACCGGCGCCGCCGCCAGCGGGAATGTTCTGGTTCAACGGATCGGCGCTGAATGCAGCCGTCGACGGAGCGAACGAGGTATACGACAGTAGGGTGACGCCGTTGTTCTGGAACGGGTTGGTCATCCACACCGTTGGTGGGGAGGTCTGGAACAGGCCAACGCCACCGCGCAACTGGGTCTTGTACTCGCTGTCGAAGGCGTAGTTGAAGCTCAGGCGCGGCTCCACCACACGGTTGCTGGAGCCGACGGTGAAATCGTTGCGATAGCCGAACGCCTGCGCGAACCCGGCGTTGTAGGCCGGCTTTCCGCTGGAGTGAGGGATGTCCACGCGAACGCCGTACTGCACCGAAAGCTGATCGTCGACCTGCCAGGTGTCCTGCAGGAACGGGCTGTACTGGCTATAAGTCCACTTGCCGGCGATGTCGTCCAGCTGGTAGCCCGGCGCCGGGTGGTAGAGGTCGTAGCGGTTGTAATTGCCGGCGGCAAAGTTGCCGATGCCCCAGAAGCTGTAGACCCCGAATTCGGCCTGGCCGAAAAGGTTGTTGATCTTGTTGCGCTGGTAATCGATGCCGCCCTTGATCGCGTGATCGCCGAGGTAATAGGTGCCGGCCAGGAACACGCTGAGCTTCTTGGTATCGATGTGGTTGTAGTGGCGGTAGCGCTCCTCGCCGAGGTTCACCGACGGGCCCTTGCCGTCGGCCGACAGGTTCACGTTCACCGCCGGCTGCTGGAACGGCGCGGTGGTGTCCTGGGTGTACTTCTGGAAGCCGACCTTGGCCTCGGTGGAGAAGTTGTCGGACCAGTCGTCGAATACATGGGCGACGTAGTTGTTGGTCTTGATTTCCTTGGTGTAGGTGTAGCTCGACAGGCCTACGCTGCTGGGGCCATTGCCGCCGACGGCCGGCAACAGCTCGGTGGTTTTCTGGTAGGTGAAGCTGGCGCGGTGGTTGTCGGTGATGTTCCAGTCGATCTTGCCCAGGTAGCGCTTGTCGTCATAGGTCAGCGCACTGGAGCCACCGAACGCGCCCGGAGTCAGGCCGAGCACCTTTGCTGCGTCGATGATCTTCTGCAGATCGCCCGGCGACACCTTGCCGCTGGTGGATGGACCGTTGCCCAGCGAATGGTCCAGCCCGTTGGCCGAATCGGCGCCGATGCCGGTGGTCTTTTCGTGCTCGGCCGAGACGAAGAAAAACAGCTTGTCCTTGACTATCGGACCGCCGAGGGTCAGGCCGTAGGTCGAGTCCTTGTCGTAGCCGTTGTAGTGGTAGCCGGGGTTGTCCTTCGGCAGCCAGCCGGCATCACCGACCAGGTGGTTGGCGTTGCGGTAGGCGTAGTAAACGGAGCCGTGGAACTGGTTGGTGCCGGACTTGGTCACGGCGTTGACGTCGGCGCCGACGGTATCGGAGATCACGTCATAGTTGGCGGTGGAAATGTTGTACTCGGCGATCGTCTCGGGCGAGATCGCCGCCTTCTGGTACGGAAGGCCGTTGGCGTTGAGGCCGAACGGATCGCCCTGGGTGACGCCATCCACTGCAATATTGTTGTAGCGGTTGTTCATGCCGTTGGCGGAGATCGAGCCCACGCCCTGGTCGAGCACGGTGATGCGCGGATCGAGCCGGGCCACGTCGTCGATCGAGCGGTTGCCCTGCGGGGTTGCCTTCAGCTGCTGCTGCGAGATGTTGGTCGACAAGCCCTTGTTGTCCGAGGAAAAGGTTTGCGCCAGAGTGGAAGCGCTCACATTTACGCCAGTCAAATTGCTGGCCTGGGCGGCGCTGGCGCCCATGCTCAGGTTGATCGAGGAAGGCTGACCGAGCTGCAGGAAAACATTGTTTTTCTCGGCGCCGGCCACGCCGTTCTTGCTGGCGGTGATGTCGAATGGCCCGCCCACGCGCAGGCCCTGCGCGGCATAACGCCCGTCGGCATCGGTACTCACTGACTTGGTGGTGCCCGAAGGCTCGTGCACGATCGTCACGGTGGCACCGGCCACCGGCTGGCCGGTGGCATCGAGCACGCGTCCGCTGACGCCCGACGTGGTCACGTTCTGCGCCGACACCGTGCAGGTGGCGAGCAGGGCGGCAATGGCAAGCGGCAAGGCCC
>JALYXN010000269.1 GCA_030947085.1 Pseudomonadota bacterium
ACGCCGCAGTTGGACGCTGTGTAGTAGTACACCCCATCGACCCGCGTAATCCATGGATCGCCGCCTTTGAACAGCGGATTGGTGAAGGCGTTCGAGACGGGACGAGCCTGGGCTCCGGGCGACAGGCTCAAAATCGCTGCACTGATCCATGCAAGCGCAGCTAGGTATCGCAGCATCTTGTTCTCCTCCTCCTCAAGGCATCAGCGGTTGCGCCCGGTGATGCCACCGGGCGCACGAGAATGCTGATTGGAAGGGTCAGAGCTTCAGCCGGATGCCCAGGCCCACGGTACGATCCTGATAGCGCAAATCCTGCGGAAGCGACTTGCCCGAACCCGCATAGGAGTGGAAGTCCTTCTTCGTCAGGTTGGTGGCGTTGAGCACCACCGTCACGTGCGGATTCACGTCATAGCTCAGCGAAAGGTCAAGCTGGTTGGCGGGCTCGTCGTACATCTGCTTGTTGGTGCCGAGCACGCTGGACGATGCGAGGAAAAACTCCGAATAGCGGCTGCGGTAGCTGTAGGCAAGGCGTCCGGAGAAGCCGTACTTTTCATAGATCAGCACTAGGTTGTAGTTGTTCTTCGAGACGTTCTGGAACGGTGCGCTGATAAAGCCGTCGCCGGTCTCCGAAGGCGTCTTCAACTTGCTTTCGATGTAGGTGTAGTTGGCTTGAACCCCGAACCCGCTCCACGCACCCGGCAGCGAGGTGAAGAACTGCGTGTAAGCCAGCTCGGCCCCGTCAAGATGGCCGCTGCCTGAACTCTGCGGTCCGGAAATCAGGTAGGTCACACCATCGATCGTCTGCTGAAAGGTGTAGTTCTCGATGTACCCGGTGATGTCGTGATAAAACAAGCCCCCAGTCAGTGAGCCGGCATCGCTGAAGTACCACTCCAGCGTGGCGTCGTAACTGTTGGATTTGGTCGGCTTCAGATTGGCGTTGCCGCCACCGCCGGTAGCAATGGTATTGGCCGTGGCCGGGCTCAGCGTCAGCGAAGGGTTCAGGCTGCCAAATCCAGGCTGCTGGATGGTCTTGCCGGCCGACAGCCGCATCTGCAGGTCATCACGAAAATGCAGATTGAAGGTCGCGTTGGGGAGCCAGTTGTCGTCGCTGGTGTTCAGACCGATTGGCGAGTAGAGGTTGGTGGCCGAGTCGAAGGTGTAGGCATTGAGGCCACGCTTGATTTTCTCGTAGCGCACGCCGACCACGCCGTCATACGGCAGGCCGAACATCTCGTTGCCGTAGTTGATCTGGGCGAAGGCCGAGTAGGTCTTCTCGTTGATGTTGAAGTACTGGCCCTGCTGCGGGGGCAGCTTGCCGTCGGCAAGGCCGTAGAACTGGCGCAGCGCGTTCTGGTTACCTAGCAGGTAGTTGTAGCAACCGCTGAGCGCCCCACCCGGCACTGCGCCGTCCCGAGGAACCCCGCAAAAAAAGTCCGACCCGAACAGATTGAGCACATTGTTCGCCGGATTCGGCGCGCCGTTCGCCAGGTAGGCGCCACCTGGAGGTCCCTGGTTGTAGAACGCGCCGGTGGACTTGGCTGTGGTGTTGGCGTAACGCAGGCCGAAGTCGACCGAGCTGAAGAAGTCGCCGTTCAAGTTGTAGTTGCCGTCTCCCCGCCAAGCGGTCTGGGAGGCCTTGTTGTTGTGCACGTTCTGGTACAGGCCGTTGAGGTAGTAGCGGCTGGGATCCAGCTGCGGATTACCGACCAGACCCCAGTTGTTCGGCGCGTTGTAGGACGTGGTCAACGGCGAGTTGTACGCATCGAGGAAGGTATCGATGACGAAGTTGTCGTTCTCGAAGCTGGATGAGTTGCGGGTCACGTCGGTGGACAGGTTCAGCTGGTCGCCAAACCACTTGAAGCCCAGAGAGTTCTGTATGTTGTGGCCGTAATCCACGTGCGCCTGGGTACTGGTCGCGGCATAGTAGTTGCCTGTGTATTGCGCACTGGTGAGCGGGCAGATGGTTTGGCCGGCGTACGGTGAGCTCACCAGGCCGACCGGGAAGCAGGAGCTGCTGGCGCTGATATTGGACGGCGCCACCACGTTCTGCGGACCGGAGAAATAGTAGGGCTGGTTGTAACGGTCGGAGTACCAGGTGTACAGGCCTTCCATGGTCACTTCCGTATTGTCGCTGGGCTTCCACTGCAGCGCGTAGTTCGCCTCGGGACGTTTGCGGTGGCCGGTGTTGTAGTTGGCACCGTACTGATTGGGCGCCACCAGCAGGTTGCCATCGCTCGTGCGCACCGGATTTCCCGCCCCGTCATTCAGCACACGGGTGAGATTGTTGTCGACGTAAGCCACGTTGTAATCGTAGTGCGACTCGGTCATGCCCAGGTTAAGGAGCGCGCCGATTTCGCCGATGTCGGTCTTCCAGCGATTGCTGATCAACACACTGCCGGAAGGATCGGTCTTGCCGCCGTACTTCGAATGCGTTTCGGTCGCGGTGGCACCCAGCTTGAAACCGTCGAAATCGAATGGACGGAAGGTACGGATGTCGACCGTGCCGGCGATACCGCCGGTAAGCATCGTGGCATCGTTGGACTTGTAGACGTCCAGGCCGCTCACCGCCGTGGCGGGTAGGTCCTGGAAGGAGAACTGGCGACCGTCGGAGCCGAACAGCTGGCGACCGTTGAGCGTCGTCACCACGTTGGGCAAGCCGCGAATCACCACCGACGTCGTCTCGCCCTGGAACCCTTGTGCCACCTGCACACCAGGCACGCGTTGCAGCGCATCGGCCACGCTGTTGTCGGGAAGCTTGCCGATATCCTCCGCGACAATCGAATCGACCACCATGCGCGAGTTGCGCTTGATGGACTGGGCACTCTCCAGCGACGCGCGGATCGGCGAGACCACCACGCCACTGAGGTTGGTGGCATTTTGCTTGGCAACCTGCTCCGCGGAGAGCTTTGAGCTGCGCTTCGGAACAGGCTTCGGCGGGCTGTCGGTTTCAACGTTCTGCCGCGGTGTGGACTCGCTGGAAACGGCTCTGGCGCCCGTTGGCGCGCTCGTGGCATGAACGGGTGAAAAACAGGCGCAGATGGCGCTGGAAAGCAGCGTCATGGTGCAGGCCATCAGCATCGGATGCTTCATGAATAAATCTCCCAGAAATCGTATTTGAGCTCAGATGGGTTAATCGGCGCCCGGCTGCTTTCGCCGTTGTCCGGACCCTAGAAAATTTCTCGATTGACGCGGCCCGCGCTCCCGCCGGAACCGCTGATGGAGCGAATGACCCAGCTGCTATCGCAGCCTCTTCCGTAGGTTTCTTTTTTAATTGTCGTACTAAATGGTGACAATGCACCAGGGCTTTTTGCGTTGTCATGCTGCGGTGCGGCGTCCGGCTGTAGCTCCAGCGCGTTTCGAGCGAGAAAACGCCCGAAATACCGGGCGCCGGGACAGCCTGGGACCGGTTGGCGTATCAGAAGCCGGCGGGGACCACACCCTTTGGAGAACCGCTCAGCGCGCGCAATATTTTTGCCTCGCGCTCGCGGTATGGCGTGCCATCGGGATGCAGCAGGTCATGGAACCAGATCGTCGGCGGCGCCATCGTATACGGCCGCTGCCAGGAATCCCACGGTAAATTGGTTTGCGACTTGCCTTCGACAAAACCCCAGTTGACCATACCGACGTTCCGTTTCTTGGCGATCGGCAGCACGGTGTCGATGGTGGAGCCAGCGCCGCGTGCCATGTATTCGGTGCACAGAAGTGGACGGCCATACGGCTCGAGTTGATCCACGCGCCGACTGAAGCCCTCCGGCCAGTCATAACTGTGAAAGCTAATGACGTCGGATTGCTGCAGCTGGGTCTTTTCGATGGCATTGAGGTTTGCCGAGGGGCTCCAGTCGTCGTCGTGCCACACGCCGCTGGTCAACGGCTGGATCGGCTGCTCGCTGCGGGCCCAAGCGAACACCTGCGGCAGCAGCTCGGCCACCCGCTTGAACTTGTCCTTCGGTTCGCGTGCCTGATAATTTCCGCCACCGGGATTATCGGGCTCATTCCACACGTCCCACGCCAGGATACGGTCGTCCTTCGCAAAACTGCCGACAACGTCCTTGACGTAGCTTTCGAAACGCGGGTACTGGCTGCGATCGTCCATGGCGTTGCCGGGCGACTGCACCCAGCCGGAGTTGTGCACGCCAGGAATCGGCGGGTGCTGGGGACCCAGCACCGGATCCGGATCCCAGCAGGAATCGAACAACACGAAGATCGGCTTGATGTGGTGTTTGGCAGCAATCGTCAGAAACGTATCCATGCGTTTCTTGAAGCCCGCCGCGTCCTGCTTCCACAGTAGGCCATGCAGGAACACACGCATGGTGTTCATGCCCAGACCCTGTGCCCAGCCCAGTTCGCGATCGATACGCTGGGGGTCGAACGTACCGGCCTGCCACATTTCCAGTTCGTTGATCGCGTTGGCTGGCAGGTAATTGCTACCCAGTGGCCAGGCCTGCTTCTGATACCACGCCGCAGCCTTCGCCTTCGACCAGCGGGCGGTGTCTGTCGCATGCACGGGCACCGCGACCAGGGCGACCGCACATGCCATCAGAACACTAAAAAAAATCTTTTTCATGGAATCTCTCGTGAGGCAGCGGCACGCCTGCCGCTGCTTTCAGCAGGGAAGCGTCGCCACGTGTCTGTTGGTTCATTGCGCACCAGCGGTGTGGTGCGCGCCAAGGATGTCAGTGCGCGCCAGCTGCGCTCTTGTCGACCGAGAAACGGTAAATGATCAGATTGCGGTACGTCTGGCCCGGCAGCAGCCGTGCATCACCGAACGAGGGCTGGTTTGGCGTGTTGGGAAACATCTGCGGCTCGAGCACGAAGGCATCACCCTGGCGGTAAATGTGGCCGGACTTGCCCATGCTGGTGCCGTCGAGAAAATTGCCGGAGTAGAACTGCAGACCCGGTTGCGCCGAGAACAGGCTCAGCACGCGCCCGCTTTTCGGCTCATCCACCCGTGCCACCAGCCGCGGCTTGGCGGCTTGCTTGCGGCTGATCACCCAGTTCATGTCGTAGCCATGCCCGCCGAGCAGTTGCGGCTCCTTGCCATCGCGAATGTCGCGACCGATCGGCTTGCCTTGGCGGAAGTCGAAATCGGTGCCGGCCACGGCGCGAAACTCGCCAGTGGGAATCAAGGTCGAATTGACCGGGGTAAAATAGTCGGCGGGAATCGTCAGCACGCTGTCCAGCACGCTGCCCGAACCTTCGCCCGCGAGATTCCAGTAGGTGTGATTGCTGATGTTGACGATCGTCGGCTTGTCGGTTGTCGCCTGATAGTCGATTTTCAACTCGTTGCTGTCGGTCAGCGTATAGGTTGCCGTTACCGTAAGCGTGCCAGGATAACCTTGATCGCCATCCGGGCTGACGTACTTCATGGTCACGCTGGGTTGCGGTGAGGAAGTCACCTTCGTCACCGTCCAGTTCACCTTGTCGAAGCCTTTGGTGCCACCGTGCAGCGAGTTCGGGCCGTCGTTGAGCGGCAGCTGATAGGCCTTGCCGTCCAGCGTGAAACGCCCCTTAGCAATCCGGTTCGCAAATCGTCCCACGGTCGCGCCGAAATACTGCGGCTTGTCCACATAGTCCTTCACGTCCGGATAGGCCAGCACCACATCCGCTGAATGCCCGTTCCGGTCCGGCAACGTGAGCGATTGCAGGCTCGCACCCAGTGTGATCACGCGTGCCGTTACACCATGACCGTTGTCGAGGCTGATCGCTTCGACCTTGCCGCCATCGGGCAAATTGCCAAAGCTGGTGCGACTGGCCTGGTTCGCTGCTGCCAGAGCAGGCGCCGTCAGCAGCAGTGCGCAGAGCGTTTTGCCGAGTATCTGTTTCTTCATCGCAAGTCCCACCTTGTTCAACGCGCCACCCGGGCGAACAGGCGAACGAGACCATATAATAAGACAATTGGCAAGTCTGGAGAGCCGCGAACAGGTTCCCGGTATGACTTTACCGAATTGAAAAACGTCAGCTGCCGGCGCGTGCAGCAAGCAGTTCCAGGGCCCCGACGATAGCTGACGGATCGGATACGGAAACCACGTGGTCATGGCCTTCATCCAGGCCATGCTCGAGTTCGTGCGCCCAGGTGACTTCGTAGGGCAGATGCACGCCCCACCCGCCCAGCCGCACTACCGGCTCGATGTCCGAGCGCAGCGAATTTCCCACCATGACGAACTGGCTTGGGGTCCGATCGAACCCGGCAAGCACCCGCCGATAACAGGCCGCACTCTTCTCCGACACGATCTCGATCCGGCGAAACCATCCGGCGAGGCCGGATTGCGCCACCTTCTGCTCCTGATGAAACAGATCGCCCTTGGTGATCAGCACCATGTCGTACTGCGTCGCCACAGCCTCCACGCACTCGCGTATGCCCGGCAGCAATTCCACCGGGTGTCGCAGGACGCGCTTGCCCAGTTCGATCACACGATGAATGTCGTCGGCCGTGATGCGCCGACCGGACACGGCGATGGCCGTTTCGACCATCGACAACGTCATGCCCTTGGCGCCGTAGCCGAACAGCGCCAGGTTGCGCCGTTCGGTTTCCAGCATCGTGTCGTGAACGGCGTCATCCGTCAGGTCCGCATAGCGGCCCAGGATGCGCGCGAAGGCGTCATTGGCCTCGCGGTAGTAACCTTCGCTGTGCCACAGCGTGTCGTCGCCATCGAAACCGACCAGCTTCAGCATCCGCCATCACTCCATCCCGCGCCATCGTGTTTCTGCATCGCTCAGCTGACGTCGCTGCCCAGACGCAGATTGATTTCCAGCACGGTGGCCAGTTCACGCATCGGCTCGACGTCACGCGTCAAGGTCATCCAGCCGGCGTAGCGATGCTCTTCCGCTTCCCACGACCACAATGTGTAGCCGAATCCGGCCAGCGAGTCATAGGCGGTGGAAAACAGCGAGGCGGCGTCCATGTCCTCGTAGAACTCGTCCTCGTCCGGATCGCCATTCCAGTCAACCGAAAGATTCCATCGCGACGACAGCTCGTTGATCGCCTGCACCAGCGAACGCACGTCATTTTGCTCGACGATGAAGCCGGAGCGCCAGTCGATGACCCGGCCAATCAGATCGAGCGGAACGGCCGTCTCATCGTCGGCGATGCTCTCGCGATAATCGACGAACTGCTGCAGTGCACTTTCCTCGTCGCCGGGATTGATCAACAGCAACAGCTGCCACACGCTGGCTTCGACCGAATCCTCATCCAGATCGTCGAATTCGCGCTCCACGTCGAAGTCGTCATCGTCGTCGCTCATGCGCCCACCCGCTGGCGTACGGCGGCCATGTCGCGCAAGGGGCGGACTTCGATCGAGCCGGTGCGCGCCCAGGGAAACGATGCGGCAATGCGGACGGCTTCGTCCATGTCCGCAGCCTCGATGACATTGAACCCGCCCAGATATTCCTTGGTTTCCGCGAAAGGGCCGTCGACCATGCTGACGTGATCATCGCGGATGCGTACGGTACGCGCCGTCTCAGCCGCTTCCAGCTGCTGCGAATCGTGCAGCTGGCCCCCAGCGCGCAATTCGTCGGCGTGGAGGAAACAGCCCTTCATGCGGGTATCAAACTCGCCTTCCGGCAGGGCAGCCAGCAAGGCGTCGTCGCAGTAGATCATCATCAGATATTTCATGGGGTCCTCGACAAAGGGAAGATGCACGCAAGCGTTGGCGGTGGATTTGGAAGGATAATGGCGAAGTATCCACCCGTGAGCGCCATGCACGATACCTCCAGTACATTTCCCTGCACACCGATTGCGTTTGCGCGTTCACCCTACGCGCAGCGAATCGACGCGCCGCACCAACCGACGGTTGTCTCCGGCACGGAAACCGAGGCGGTGGCGGAGGCGATGATCGAATTTGTCGATGGCATTCCCGCCAGCGCGTACTGCGATCTAACTGGGTTCGAGCGGATCTGGCTGATCTTCATGTTTCATCGCAGCGAGGGCTGGAAAGCACGGGTGCGCCCTCCGCGAGGCGGCGGTCAGCGCAGCGTGCTGGCGACCCGATCACCGCACCGACCCAATGCGATCGGGCTGTCTGCCGTCGAACTGGTAGGCGTGGAGGAACGCGGTCTGCGCGTACGTGGGATGGATCTTCTGGACGGTACGCCGATTCTCGACATCAAGCCGTACGTGCCCTACGCAGACGCCTTTCCCGATTCGCGCGCCGGCTGGATCGACGACATCGATATCGCGCAAGGAAGGCATTCGGCGCCAGGGCCCCGGCGCCCGCGAAAGGTGCGGCCGCCAGCGCCGGACCAAAGCTGATCAAGCTCGCGGCGAGCCGCGCCGCTCGGCCGGTTGCAGCTGGGACTTATAGCTTGCGCGAAACGGATGAGCGACCACGCCTCGGCGACTACACCCTGCAGCGGGAGTTCGGTTTCGCACAAAGGCGCGCTCCTACACGGTCAGGCGACTGACTGAGCGGACAAAATCATGATGCCACCGAATGCGGCACCAACACACGGCCGACCCTCAGGAGCGGCCGTGCGCTGAGCTGAAAATGATCGATTACAGGCGGCCCATTAACCAAAGCACCAGCAAAATCACCACGATCAGGCCCAGGATACCGCTGGGTCCATAACCCCAGGAACGCGAATACCCCCAGGTGGGCAACCC
>JALYXN010000321.1 GCA_030947085.1 Pseudomonadota bacterium
TGCCGCTGCCGCGCCTTGTCGCGTGGACAGCATCAAGGCCAGCACCTGCAGTGTCTTGCCCAGTCCCATGTCGTCGGCCAGACAGGCGCCCAAGCCCAGGCCGCAGAGGAACCGCAGCCAGGTGACCCCTTCACGTTGATAGGGACGCAGAGTCGCCTGCAGCGCGGTGTCGGCATCGACCGTCTCGAGTTGGCCCGGATCGCGCAATCCGGCGAGTAGCTCGCGCAGCCGGCTTCCCGCCTCCACCTGCATCCATCCCTGTTCGGTCTCCATCTCCGGCCCGAGGCTCAAGTCTGCCGGCGCGCCCGCGAGCAGGCGCATACCTTCGATGAACGAGATCTGGCCGTTGCTCGCCTGCTTTTCGACCGCTCGCCAGTGTTCAAGCGCCTGCTTGAGTTTCTGCCGGTCCACTTCCACCCATTGACCCTTGAGCAAGACCAGTCCGTCGTCGCCGGCAAGCAGGTCTTCTATCTCCGTGGGTGAAAGCGATCTGTCGCCGAGCGCCACCCTGACATCGAAGTCCAGCATGGCGTCAGTGCCAATTTTTATGGCGTCGCGGCGGTCGATGTTCACCTGCACGCGGGCGCGCGGGCGCGTCTTCCACCAGTCCGGTACACGTACCGAAAGGCCGCACTCCTCCAGTTGCGGCACGCTGGTCAACAAGTCATGGGCGCGCTGCACCGACCATGCCGTAGGCTGATAAATCTGGCCGCTGTCCACCAGCTGCTTCACCCATGGGCAGCGTTGCGCGGCCTGTTGTACCGGAGTCAGCAGACGAATCAGCGCCGGGCGGTTCTTCGCACCCGCGTATTGCTGCAGCGCCGTGCCCAGCGGCAGATGCTTGAGTCGCCCACCGCTACCGAGCCCACTGGTGTAGGTCGCCATGAAGGCGAAAGGACAGTCGGGATCGTTCTTGTTTTCTGCCAGATGCAGCCAGACGCGCCCGACTTGGCGCCACTTGGGTGCACGACGCTCCATGAAGCGATCGAGCGCCCCATCGGCGCGCAGCGCCTGCTGCACCCAGTCGTTCAGGCCCTTCCAGATGTCGACCAGCAACCCGGCGGTCAGATACTCACCACCGGGCAGCGGAGGTGCGCCCAGAATCCGGGCGTCAAGTTCCACTGGCGCCGGCGCCTGGATGACGGTATCGGGCATATCCGGTGGGACATGGCACAGGGCAGCGACAAACACTTCAGCAAACGCTTGCCAATAGCGCAGGCTAGGCCACGCCGCCGCTTCCGGCCTTCGCGCCGCCAGCAGAAACAAGCCCTCTCGCCAGTCGAGCAGGAACGCGTCGCGCACCTCCGGATCCGATGGATCCCGGTCAGCAGATGCCGCGTCAATCCAGCGCAGGTTACCCGCAGGAGTTAGTTGGATTTCAGGCATATATATTCGACGGCGAGGCAGTCTGTTGGCGGATCGAGCCTTTTCACAAGCGCGAGGCATCAGGCAATACCCACAGACCGATGCCGACGGACGCAGCCCAACGGCTGCGGCGGCATTTTGGCATCTGCCAGCCGCGGCCCTTGCGCCGCTGACGGTGCTTTTGGCCACGGTCATGCCGAAATGCGGCCATGCAGGTGCTGGATCAGTTTCGAACCGGTCATTTTCCCATTGATGGTGGGTCGGGCCGCGTGGGTGTCCTTCATGCAAAAGGATGGCTTGCTAGCGGGATCCTACATGGAGCGATCGCGCCTCAACACTCGATGACATTGACCGCCAGCCCGCCGCGCGACGTCTCCTTGTACTTGTCCTTCATGTCGCGCCCGGTGTCGCGCATGGTCTTGATCACCTTGTCCAGCGACACGCGGTGCTTGCCGTCGCTCTTCAAGGCCATGCGGCTGGCATTGATCGCCTTGACCGAACCCATCGCATTGCGTTCGATGCAGGGGATCTGTACCAGGCCGCCAATCGGGTCGCAGGTGAGGCCGAGGTTGTGTTCCATGCCGATTTCCGCGGCACTCTCCACCTGCAGCATGCTGCCGCCAAGCGCGGCGGTGAGGCCGCCGGCGGCCATCGAGCAGGCCACGCCGACTTCGCCCTGACAACCCACTTCGGCGCCGGAAATCGAGGCGTTTTCCTTGTACAGGATGCCGATCGCACCGGCGGTAAGGAGGAAGTCGACGATGCCGTTCGGATCGGGCTTGGGACAGAAGTTGTGGTAATAATTGAGCACCGCCGGAATGATGCCGGCCGCGCCATTGGTAGGTGCCGTGACCACCCGGCCGCCGGCGGCATTTTCCTCGTTGACCGCCAGTGCCCACAGGTTGACCCAGTCCAGAATGGTGAGCGGATCCCGCAGTGCCGCTTCGGGCTGACTGCGCAGTTCCTCCGCCATCGCGGGCGCGCGGCGGCTCACCTTAAGGCCGCCGGGCAGTACCCCGGGTGAGCGCAGGCCGCGGTCGACGCAATCCTGCATGGCTTTCCAGATCGTCATCAGGCCGGCGCGGGTTTCGTCTTCGCCACGCCATACCGACTCGTTCGCCAGCATCATCTGGGCGATCGTGATGTCGTGCTGCTTGCACAGCGCCAGCATCTGGTCACCGCTGGAAAATGCGTAGGGCTGCTCGGTGGTATCGGCAACGATGCGGTCTTCGGCTGCCTCGTCGTTGTTGACCACGAAGCCGCCGCCGACCGAATAGTAGTCGCGACTGGCCAGCTCGTTGCCATCCGCATCGTAGGCGATGAACCGCATGCCGTTGGTGTGGAACGGCAGTTTTTGGCGTTTGTTGAACACCAGGTCGGATTTTTCGTCGAACGCGATCTCGTGCTTACCCAGCAAAACCAGGCGGCCGCTGCTGCGGATGCGCTCCAGCAAGGCGGGAATCCGGTCCGGATCGACGCTGTCGGGATGTTGCCCCTCCAGCCCCAGCAGCACCGCCTTGTCGGTGCCATGACCGCGGCCAGTGAGTGCCAACGAGCCATACAGCTCCGCGCGCACGCGGGCCACCCGGGCCAGCACGCCTTTCTCCTCCAGCCAGCGTTCGGCAAAGCGCGAGCTGGCGCGCATGGGCCCCACGGTATGTGAGGAAGACGGTCCGATGCCGATCTTGAACAGGTCGAATACGCTGACGGCCATGAATGCACTGCCTGGTGAAGAGTTGACCGGTTATTCTACGCGGCGTCCCCAGCCATTCGCAGCCGCATGTCAGATCTGATTCTCTACCAGCGCGACGATTGCCACCTTTGCGATCAGGCACTTGCCGTGCTGGTCGACGCGCGTGCACCCGATTTTGACAGCGTCTGGGTGGATGCTTCGCAAGCGTTGGAACAGCGCTACGGCACCCGCGTCCCGGTGCTCCGGGATGGCCGTGCCGGGCGCGAGCTGGACTGGCCGTTCGATGCGGCCGCGGTGCGGTCGTTTTTGAGTGAGCCGGAACCTGAGTCGGGTTCGTAGTTGCGGCCCTGTCATCGCCCGTCACGCCCTGATTGGGCTGGTATCTTTTTCGCAACCCCAGTAATTACCGTCCCAGAAACGAATGGCAGTTACTTAAGCTCGTCATCCCCGCGAACGCGGGGATCCAGCGGCCTGCCCGGCAACGTATGAAGGCACTGGATTCCTGCGTGCGCAGGAATGACGAAGAAGCGGGCTTTTACGCTTGAATAAGTGCCATTCGTCCCAGGATGGGCTAGTTGCCGGATTCCTAGTTCGGTAGAGCACCGCCGTTTGCCGGAAGTTGTTCTTGAACCGCCTCGTATCGCCTCAAACCTCCGGCCGTTGCTGGCGCCCCCGCAGGGCGAGGAAGCCGCCGACCCCGATCAGGCCCAGGCCGAACATTCCCAGCACCGCCGGTTCAGGGACCGCTGTCGTCGTTGCCGTGGCCGTGAGCGTAAAGCTCTGACCCGCTTCAGTTCCCCATGTCCATGTAAAGGTACCCGGCGTCACACCCAGGTTGGCGAAGCTTTCGTTGTCCCAGGTTGCGCTGCTCATCAGGGCGGTACCGGAAACGTAGCCCGTCGGCACAAAAATGAGCGGAAACCCGTAGTAGTCGGAAGAGCCGAAGATGCCGACAGCATCTCCGGTAGCCGTGGTCGCGGCGATAATGAAATCTCCCGTTCCGACACTCGTCGGTCCCGAGAAGCCGGTATACCCATCCAGGCGCGTAGTTGCTTCACCGGTGTACACATATCCCACCGAGGGCAACACGGCGGCCGGTACCGACAGATATTGATCTTTGGCCGTCAGTCCGCTGAGATCAAATGCTCCACTTCCGCTGGCAATGACCCTGTTTCCTTGCTGTACGACTTGGAGGACATAGGACGGCGCGGACGCGAAACAGGGACGCAAGACCATGCAGGCAAGCAGCGCGAGGCTTGTTGAGACAAATTGTTTCGAATGCTTGCTAAAGAAATTGTGCATTTATTTCCCTACGTGTCAGGCGGTTACCCCACCAAAAATGAATGCATTTTCTGCGCCAGCACGATAAATCCAAAATATTCAATGGGTTGAGATGCCAATGAGCTCGCCATAACCGCCCACTGTAAAATAAGTCGACACGTTTCGATGAGAGTACCGACGCGTAAATGGGTTATCGCCCGATCAGTTACGACTCCGATCCAACACGGTCGGCTAGCACCGCCGTCGATGTCGCACGCATTTGCTAAAGCTCGTCATCCCCGCGAACGCGGGGATCCAGCGGCTTCGATGCCCCGCCAACGAGAACAGCGTTTGCCGCTTTGCACGACGTATCGAGAACGGCCTGATGTTGTTTCGGCACACAGCGCGCAAGATTGAACACAAACCGCTGTCGGCCGGCGCGTTCAGGCCGCGCGGGACTGTCGCTCAGTCGCGGTTTCCCTGGATCAGGTGTGGCGCATCTTCAGCCGCTTGAGAATTTCCTCGCGCGCCTCGCGCAGGATGGAATCGCGATCGAGGCTGGCGACGATGTCGGCGACGGCGCGTTTGGCGCCGGCATCGCCCCAGGATTTCCCGGCGACCAGATAACGTTCAGCGGCGCGACCGATCAGGACGGTGGCGTACCAGCCCAAGGCGCCCTGCGCCGCGGCGGTGACCACGACTGAAAGACCCGCCGTCATGCCTTTCAGTGCCGAGGCGACCAGTTGCATGCCCCAGATTGCGCCCATCAATGCCGCCAACTGCACCGAGATGGTGGCCACCAGCCGGCCGGATTCGGCACGGGTCAGCGGCAAGCCGTAGACCCGCGAAAGCTGCACCACCATCGCCGCGTCGAGGCCGGCGGCAGCGAGCAGGTCAGCGACCGGAATCGGGTTCAGCGCCACCGCCACGCCCTTGACCAGGCAGTAATGCCGGATCAGTCGGGCCGCCACTGCCTGACGGGTCTGCGCAATGCGCGCGCTGACCTGGTCGGTCAGCCGGCCGGCGTAAAGCCCGGCGTTGATGGCCGACAAGGTCTTGCCTTCGCGTGCAGCGATGGCCAGCAGCCGTTCGCGCAAGCCGGCGACATCCGCTGACGGCAGCTGTTCGCGCGTGTGTTCGCGACCGTGTGGATCCACCTCGACGATACGTTGCGCGGCCGGACGGGCGGCAACCGCCAGCACATCGTCCGGACGCACCAGGCCGGTGCTGCGAAGACGCAGCTGTTCGAGCAGATTGTCTTTTTCCTCGCCGCCGTAGCGATCGGACTTGTTCAGTACCAGCAGCAAGGGGCGCTGGGTGGCGGCCAGCGTCTTCAGTGCGTCGAGCTCTTCCCGGGTGAGGTCGCCATCGCAGACGAAGACGACCAGATCACTGATTTCGGCCACCTCGAACGCCAGCTTTTCTCGTGTTTCGCCGTCGAGTTCATTGATGCCGGGCGTGTCGATGAGCACCAGCCCGTCCTGCTGCGCCTCATCCAGCGTGGCCTGATCGGCATCGGTGGTGGTGCCATGCAGTACGCCGACAGGAAATGCCTCGCGTCCCAACAAGGCATTGCCCAGTGCCGACTTGCCAGTGGATACGCGGCCGAATACCGCGACATGCAGTTCCCCCCGCTCGAGCTTGCTCAGCATGCTCTCGATGCGGCCGAAGTCCACCGCCAGCTCGCTGCGCACCGAGGCCGGAATGGTTGGGTCATCCAGCAGGTTACGCAGGCTGTCCGCCACGCGGGACGAGCCGACGCCGTTATCGCGCGGCTTGGGCGCGGGGACGGCTGGATCCGGTCGGATCCAGCCGCGCAGGCGTTGCCACAGGTCGTCGCTTGCCATCGTCGGGTTCGATTATTTTGGCGCGAGCTGCAGATGAGCGGTGACTTTGACATTGGCGCCGATCACCGAAG
>JALYXN010000334.1 GCA_030947085.1 Pseudomonadota bacterium
GAGGTGATCACCGAACACAAAGCAATGTGGCCGTTGAACACAACTCCGCTGGCGAAACCACAGCCGAGACGACCATAGTCTTGCGCCGCCTCCAGAAAACGCTCAAGTGTGGGTCTGTGCGGCCCCAGTCTGGCGACCTCGCAGCTTTCCTCTATCGCCTGCGATCGGTTCAGGAACCGTTTGCCCTTGACGATTGCACTGACTATCGGGTCGACTTCGACAAATCGCTCGCGCAAATACAACTCCATCCATTCCGGGTCATATCCGGAGCAAATAACACGCGCATCCGGCAACTTCTCGATCGCGCCAGTAGCCACCACGATTTCACTCAGGTCCAACCATGCGCGCAGGCTGCCCAGGCAGTCGGCCAAACCGCTGCGACTGGACAACGACAGAAGTTCTTCCCCGTGTGCAAACAATTGCATGCGATCACTGGCACACAATTCGTCGCTTGCTTCGTTGACAATTAAAGACCGCGTCATGATGTTTCAGTCCTCGGCGTATGACGCACAGGCCGGCGTGCCGGTACCTGTCATCGACGCCTTAAAGCTATCACAAGCCGTCGGGCAGCCAGGCCCCTGGTCACCTGGGAGTGTCGTTGCCAGATTCGACGAAATCCGAACGTTTGAGCCGATACGAGTGAAGCGACCAGATCATTACCGGCAACAACAGCAGCATCAATACCGCAGGGTAGACCGCCAGGTCGTAGCGCGTCGCTGCCGTCTGAACGGTAGTGCTGCTCTGGTAGCCAATGAAGCCCAGCAGGGCGCCGCTTCCAGCGATGCTCAGGCTGCCGCCCAGCTTGTAGGCGAAAATGTACAGCCCAGAGTAGGTTCCGCTCAGGTTGCTGCCGGTGGTGCGTTCGCGCGCGTGCGCGCAATCGGTAACCATGGCGTAAGGCAGCGACCAGAAAGCCCCGTTACCCAGCCCGGCGAGTATCTGAAAGGGGAGCAGAGTGACGACCAGATGCGCCGATGGCTTGAGTGGAAACCAATGCCAGGCCACGTGGGTCAGCGGTGCGCCCACCACTCCGACAGCGGCTAGGGCAATGGCGATATAAAGCGCGGGCTTCTTGTCAAAGCGCCTGCTCACCCAGATCCATAACGGTTGCGCCACGATCGCCGAGAGCAGCAGAGCCACCGCAAGGATGGCAATTTGCGGGCCGGACAAGCCGTAGGTAAAAGTGTTGATGTGAAACCCCAATGCCACGGTGAGCTGTACGCCCATTTCAGTCACCAAGATCATCAACACCAAGGCACGCAGGTTGCGGTCGCCCAGGATGCCCTTGATCGCGTGCCAGTCCAGTTTGGGAATGTCGTGTTCGGCGCGCATTCGCGGTATGAAACGCCAGGTGCTGACCACGGTAACCAGGGTCACGCCCAACACAAGGATGGCGCAGGCCCAGCCCATGGGCGCGTAGACTGCGGGGTTGAGCTGCCCCTGTGGAAAGGCGGCCGTGGGCCGAAAGAACCAGGCACTGCTGCCAATCAGTGCCAACGCTATCCCGAGCACCTGGAAGGTGGCCCGGTAGCCTTGTGCCACTGTGCGTGCATCGTAAGTGGTGACTAAATCGCCACCCATGGCGGTATGCGGAACCACGAAGGTGCTGATGGCAGTCTTCAGCCCAACCAGCGCCACGGCCAGCCAGGTTGTCTTGACCCATAAATCGAGTCCTTGGGGAATAGACCACAGCAGCACGCTGAGTACGGCTACGGCAACCCCACCGACGATTAGGAACGGATGGCGGCGCCCCAGGTGCTGCGAGCGCGTGCGATCGGACATCCAGCCCAGTGGTAGATCGATCAGCGCATCCCAAAGCGTCGATGCCGCCATCACCAGGCCTGCTATATCAGGTGGTACGCGCAGGATGGCGGTCGCATAGAACAGGAACGAGGCGCTGACCAGGTAGTAGGCCGCCAGCACGATGCTGCCGCTGCCGTATCCAGCCAGCTGCCACGGTCGCAGCGCAGGAGCGTTCATCCGGGACATCGGGTCGAGTTGCACACGCGCCCGGGTCCGTGGATCTCACATCGTAAAGTGTCGATCATCAATCAGAACCGGTAGCGGAAGTCGACGCCGAACGTACGCGGCGCAGGTGCGTTGACCAGTCCCTGGAACAACTGAAGTCCGGGGCGTTGGCCAGTGGCGAACTGGAATGTCGTTGCCGGGTCACCGTTGAATACCGCACCGGGGGCATCCTTGTTGTTGAATATGTTGTCGACCCACAACGACATGCGCAACTGACCGATGTCGATGCTGGTGTTGAGGTTGAATAGTGCCGCGGCCGGGATGGTCGCCGTACCACTCTGGACAGCAACCATGTTCGACCTGTAATGGCCGTCCAGTCGGGTGGTCCAACTCCATCCGTTGCTGAGCGGCTGCCTGTTGATCACGCTCATGTTGGCCGTGTAGCGCGGCGAGTACTGAAGCCTCACGCCGGACAGGTCGGGATTGCCGCCGAGGAGGCCGATGATCGGAAACATGTACTCGTCATACTTGGCATTATTGTAGGTGCCGCCAAGCTTGAACGACCAGTTTCGATTGGCGTCGTACTGGAGGTTGGCTTCAACGCCTTTCGAGGTCGTCTGACCAGCGTTGATGTTCAGCAACGCGCCCATCGAGCCGATGGTACGCACGATCTGGTCGCGCCAGTTGATGCGGTACACGTCCATGTCGAGAAACACGCGGCCGTCGAGCAGACTGAATTTCGCGCCAAGTTCATAGTTCATGCTGCGCTCCATATTGTAGGAGCGCTCGTTCGGTGCAATGGCGCCGTTGGCCGTGAACGTGTTGAATCCACCGACCTTGATGGCCTTGACAGCGCTGGCGTAGAAAGTGCTGTCCTTGGAGGGCTTGTAGGTCAGGTAAAGGCCCGGCGTGAACGGTGTAAACGTGCGTGATGCGTTGAACAAGGCGGTTGAACCGATGGGATGGCGCACGTCGGGCAAGCTGGTCGTAGCGGCATCGACCGACTTGGTCTCCCGGGTGTAGCGCATCGCCAGACCCAGATCCCACTTGGAGGTCATGTGCCAGGTTGCCGTGCCGTACATCGCGGCGCTGCGAGTACGTTCACGATTGTCGCTGCTCAAGCCGCCCAGAGGAGCTGCCGGGCCCACGAACTGGCTGTCGTCGACGTGGTCGTTGCCGAGGTGAAAGTAGTACACGCCAAGTAGCCAGTCAAAATGCTCGTTTCCTGGCGAAACCAGACGAAAGTCCTGACTTATCGACGTCTCGGGGCCGCGAGTTCCGGCCATGGCGATCTTTGCCGCCGAGTAGTCCGAGTCGTAGTTGTAATCTAACTTGAGACGGTTGTAGGAGGTCACCGACGTCAAGGTGGCCCAGTCCATGTCGTAGTTCACCGTCAGTGATGCCAGGATGCTGTCGCGGTTGAAGTGCCCGGGCGTGACCGCAAAGCCATCCGTCAATGACGGCACGTCACCGAAAAACTGTTGTTTGTCATTGAAATGGCGCACGAATGCGCCGTTGTTCGACACGAACTGTTGCGCGAAATCGCGCTGGCGCATGCCGTCGTAGATCACATTGAACTGTCCGTTCAGGCGGTCCGTGGGAGCGCCGTCCAAGGTCAGAAAGGCGCCACGGGCACTCGTTTTATCCAGCTTTTTTCCGCTAAGTTCGTTGCGATAAAAACCACCGAAGTCGTTGCGGGCAACACCCACCCGATAGTGGTAGAACGATCCGTCGGAGAATGGGCCGGACGCGATGGCTTCGGCGTCACGGCGAGCGTAATTGCCGACGCCGACGCTGATCGAGCCTTCCTGTTTGTTGCTCGGCTTTTTGGTAATGAAGTTGACCGCGCCAGCAAAGCTGTTGCGACCGAACAGTGCGTACTGCGGCCCCTTTGCCACTTCGACGCGCTCGATGTTGTCGGCCAGCAAGAAGTTGAGCGCGTTGCGCGAAGGAATGTATACGCCGTCGATGAAGAAACTGACGTTCGGCTCCCCGATCGTGCTCGACATTCCGCGTATGACCACATTCGATGCCGCCGGACCGGCCACCGGGACCATGGTAATTCCAGGAACCAGCATGGGCAGGTCAGCCGCACTGGTCAGGCCCGCCGACTCGATGTCTTGCGCCGTCACGACGGTGATGGCGATGGGCACATCCTGCAGCAATTGGACGCGCTTGGTGGCGGTGACCGTGATGGCTGCCAGATTCACCAGCTTCCCGGTCTTGTCCGGCGTCGGAGCAGGCGCATTCTGACCTTCGGTGAGCTGTCCGTTTCCGGTTTCGCCAGTTGTGGCGTCCGCTTTCCCGTTCTGCTGCGCATGGGCTGGCTGGAGGGCAAGAACTGCCACGATGGCAAAAGTCAGGCTGTTTGGTTTCATGTTTATGTACCCCCTTCGCGAAATCTCTTGCCGAGCATAGCCATAGCGAATCAGGCGGCATAACTGTCGAATTTGATAGGTACCCGGGAACTGATCTAGTCGCTAGCATCGGGGCATTCCAAAAGGATCCGACATGTCACATATCCAGTTTCATCCGCAGCCCAGGGTGTCCTACGTCACGTTCCCGAACGCATCGCAAGAGAGCCCCTTGACCATCGCCGGACAGTTGCGTATTCCTACGAGCGATAGCAACGTTCCTGCCGTGGTGGTTGTGCATGGCACTAGCGGGGTGGACAGTCGCGGTAGCTACCATGCTTCGGCCCTCAACGATGCGGGTATCGCTACGCTGGAGATGGATATGTGGTCGCCGCGCGGATTAAACGGCGGCGCAGGACCTGGGGGTCGCCCGCAGAGTGTCCCCGAAACGCTGCCGGATGCCTACGGGGCACTTCTGTACCTCGCCTCGCGTCAGGGGATCGATCCGCTGCGCATCGGCATCACCGGGTTCTCGTGGGGAGGGCTCGTATCGATGCTGACGGCAACGAGGCCGTACAGCGAGTTGTACATGGGGGACAATCCGCTGCGCTTCGCAGCACACGCGCCGTTCTATCCGGTGTGCTGGAGCTACAACAGGGTCCCCGGATACGAATTTGCCGAGCTCACCGGCGCGCCGGTATTCATCCAGAGCGGAGAATGCGACGCATATGACCAGCCCGGTTCATGCACCGATCTGGTAAACGGCTTGCCCGAGCCGGCGCGACATCAGATCACTGTCGCGATGTACCCG
>JALYXN010000364.1 GCA_030947085.1 Pseudomonadota bacterium
CTGCCGCGGCTGGAACAACAGCGCGATGGCGACACGTTGAAATTGCACTGGGTGACCGAGCACGGCAAGCCGTTCCCGATGCCGATCGAGGTGCAGGTGGGCGACACCGTGCACCGACTGCCGATGAGCGACGGCAGCGGTCAATTGCCGGTGCCGGCAGGCAGTCTGCTGATCATCGACCCCCGCTCGAAGGTGCTGCGCGACGCGCCGTACGTCACCGACTATCAGCAGTGGAAAAAGCAGCAGCGGGCAGCGAAACCGGCAAAGAAGTAGCTTCGCTGGCGCGCGCCCCGTGTTCCCATAATCATCGGACACGTCCAACCGCGAGTCTTGCCGATGACCGAGCCGACCCATGCCGGTCCCGCCGCTTGCCGCGCGCAGGCACTTGCCGCCTGGCAGAGCGGCGACCTGGCGAGGGCGAGCGGACTTTCCGGCAGTTGCGGGAAAGCGACCCCGATGATGCCGAGGCGCTGCAGTTCCCGGCTGCCCGTCAGCTGGAGCGGGGGGATGTCACGCAGGCGGTCGAACTGCTGCTCGCCGCCCACGGGGACAACCGCAGAATCCAACCGTGCTGCACCGGTTGGGCGAGCCCGGATTGCGCCTGGCCGACACTCGGTCTGATTCGAGCCGCTTTTCGCGGGCGCGTTTCTGGTAGTAATCTGCAGACAGCTGCACCACGCAGGCGATCATCATCGCGTGGCGCAACGTGTACCCGGGAGGGGACTCGATGCATCGAGGCCGGGGCGGATATCGGCATCCACTGGGGAGACTCCATGAAATACGGCTTGAATCACTTGTCACTTGCGGTGCGCCTGGCATTGACTGCAGGCATTTTCACGGCCGCGGGCGCGGCCCAGGCTCAGAACCAGACGCCGCCGGCGAATACCCCGACAACGTCGGATCAGAATACGCCACCGTCCGAGAGCAATGCCAAGACCTTGCAGTCGGTCGAGGTGACTGGCTCGCTGATCCGGCGTGTGGACCTCGAGACGGCCAGTCCGGTGGTAACGCTGGATCGTGCTGACATCTCCAATGCCGGCAATCCCACCATGGGAAATGTGCTGCAACAGCTTCCCAGCATCTCTGGCAATGCAACCAATACCCAGAACAACACCAACGGCGGTGGCATTGCCAGCCCATCGCTGGAGGGCGGCGACGGCGCCGCACGGATTTCATTGCGCGGCCTGGGTGTCACTCGCACGCTGGTGTTGATCGACGGCCAGCGCATGGCCAATGCCGACGTCAACATGATTCCGCAGAGCATGATCGAACGGGTAGACGTGCTGGCTGAAGGTGCCTCGACCGTGTACGGCTCCGACGCGATCGGTGGCGTGGTGAACTTCATCCTGCGCAAGGACTACAAGGGCGTCGAAGCCAGTATCAACGGCGGCATCTCCAGCCATGGCGACGGCCAGCGCCATGGTCTCAGCTTTATCGGCGGCATCAGCGGCGACAATTACAACATCGTCGGCGGCCTCGACTACAACAAGTACGACGCCGCACTGGCCAGCCAGCGCAAGTTCTCAGCCCACCCTCTGTACCTGTCCAGCGGCGCACTCACCGCATCGGGTTCCAGCACCATCCCGACCGGCAAAATCCAGGTGCCCGCATCGATCGGCAGCCAGTACGGCTGCAAGGTCAAGAACGGAAGTGTCCTCATCACCAAGGCGCAGGGCGACGGATCGAGCCAGGGCGATTACCGCTGCGACAATTACCCCGTGGATTCGTACAACTACAACTCGTACAACTACATCCAGACCGCGCAGCAACGCACGGACGGCTTCTTGCTCGGCAACATCAAGCTGGCCGACAACCTGTCTTTCTTCGCGAATGCGTTCTTCAACCACACGCAGTCGAGCGGCCAGGACGCACCCGCGCCCACCGGGTCCAATGGTGATGGCTGGTACGTGGCGGCCAGCAACCCGATCAATCCTTTCGGTGTGACCTTCGGTACCGATCCGGCCAACCCGACCGATCCCAACGGCGGCTATGGTTTCAACCTTCGCCTGACCGGCGCCGGTAACCGTTTGCACACCTTTGACACCCAGAACGTGCAGATCAACACCGGCCTGCGCGGTGCGTTCGGCCAGAGCAGCTGGAACTGGGATGCCACGATCAACTATGGCCATTCCAATCGCGTACAGCGCAATTACAACGAACTCAACATTTCCGAATTCCAGGCCGCGATCAACCGCGGGGTGAATATCTTCGACCAGGCCAACCAGCCCGCCCTCAAGGGGCTGGTGGACAATCCGGAGTACGTCTACACCAATGCCACCAAGCAGGTGCAGTTCGACGCCAACGGCGATCTGTGGGACTTGCCGGCCGGCAGCATGCAGCTGGCTGTCGGCGGTCTGTATCGCAAGCAAACGATGAACTACACCGTCACCCCCGATGCCATCCTCAACCTGGCCACCGGCACTTGCGAAATCTTGCAGGAAGGCTGCGGTTCACCGGGCCGCGGCAGCCAGAACGTGAAGGAAATCTATGCCGAATCGCTGATCCCGCTGCTGTCGGAGCAGCCGGGGGCGTATTCGCTGAATCTCGACCTGGGCGTGCGCTATTCGGACTACGACACCAGCGGATCGACCACCAACGGCAAGATCGCCGTCGAATGGAAACCGATCGCCGACTTGCTGGTCCGTGGCACGGTGTCCCAGGTGTTTCGCGCTCCCAACCTGGATGAACTCTACGACGGCATCACCCTCGTCCAGCCGAACTTGAACGACCCCTGCGTAGGCCTCACGGCGGCGCAGCTGGCCCAACATGCCGCCGCTTGCCAGTCGGTCCCGGTCGGCTGGGTGAACACCAACGCCCAGGTCAACACGTACTATTCGGGCGCCCGTACGGTTGGCCAGTCACTCAAGCCAGAGCAGGGCAAGTCGATCGACTTCGGCATGGTCTACAACCCCG
>JALYXN010000405.1 GCA_030947085.1 Pseudomonadota bacterium
TTGGCGGGCGGCAATCGGCGCGCACCATCCACTTCATCATCGCCTGGGCTTTCGTCGCCTTCCTGGCTATCCATGTCTTTGAGGTGATGATCAGCGGCGTCTTCAACCAGCAGCGCGGGATGATCACCGGGTATTTCAGGATAGACGCCGACGAGGCCGAAGCACGCAAACTTGACGCCGTTGCGGTCGAACCGGAAGCGCAAGCGGAACCCGTGAAACCCTCTGCCGCCAGTGTGCAGGAGACTTCCCATGACTGACCGTCGATCCTTTTTGCGCATGACGTTACTGGGCGCCGCCGGTCTGCTCGTGGCCGGCTGCGGCAAGATTTCGCAGAGTAGTTGGGGACCGAAAGTGCTGGGCAAGGCGGAGGGGTTGAACCGCCGCGTGCAAGCCTTGCTGGCACCATCCAGCGCCATGGCCAGGGAGTACACCGAAGCGGACATCTCCGCCGTGTTCCATCCCAACGGCACCACCATGCCGACCACCGATATCTACCAAAAACTGCTGGCCAACCAGTTTCGCGACTACCGGCTGAAAGTGGACGGACTGGTCAGCCGTCCCGCCACATTGACCATTGACGACCTGAAAAAGCTCGACAACCGCGTGCAGATCACTCGCCACGATTGTGTTGAAGGGTGGAGTGCCATCGGCAAGTGGGAAGGCACCGTGCTGTCGGCGCTGCTTGACCATGTCGGCGTCGATCCCAGGGCGCGTTTCGTGGTTTTCCATTGCATGGACGACATGGATGCGGACACGCCGTACTACGAGAGCGTGGATATCCTCGAAGCACGCCACCCGCAGACGCTGCTGGCCCATTCGCTCAACGACCAGCCGCTGCCGGTACCCAACGGTGCGCCGCTGCGGCTGCGCGTTGGCCGTCAGTTGGGTTACAAACAGGCCAAGTACATCAGCCGGATCGAACTGGTGGAATCGTTCGCCACCATTGCCGACGGCAACGGCGGCTACTGGGAAGACCAGGGCTACGAGTGGTACGCCGGGATCTGAATCACGCACGACGGCAAGGATCGCTCGACTCGATTTCCTATTTCCGTGATCGGCGCCAGCAACTTCTTCGACTCTCGGTAGCGACTGCCATGAGCACCTTTGGTCTCCACTCGAGCGCTGCGCTGGCCACCGTTGTCGGCGTGCTGGTCGCGGTGCCGGTGATGCTGTCGGTCGTGCGTGTCGTTAATCAGAACCGGTCCGGTTCGACGAACCCGCCGCATGGCGAGTTACCGACGACAGCACGTTCTGGCTCGTTAATGAGACCACAACCGCATGCATGACTGATTCAGCACACGATTATTTGCGCCAAACCCCTAAAAAACCGCTACATTGTCAGTGCCGCGAGGCCTCCGAGCCCTGAAAGCCGGAGTTTCTTACTCTCGAGATGGAATCCATGGCTACCAAAACCACTGCCAAGAAAGCTGCCACCAAAGCTCCCGCCAAAACCGCTGCGCCGGCCAAGGCCGCTCCTGCCGCCAACAAGACCGCACCGGTGAAGCCGGTCGGCGAAGCGTTTACCAAGTCCTCGCTGATCGCACATATCGCTGCGCAGGCGAACGTCGACGCCAAGTCCGTCAAGGCTGTGCTCGCCGGACTCGAGTCCGCCGTGATTGCGTCGGTGCACAAGAAGGGTGTCGGCCAGTTCACCATGCCGGGCCTGTTCAAGATCAATGCGGTGAAGGTGCCGGCCAAGCCGAAGCGCAAGGGCAAGAACCCGTTCACGGGTGAAGAGCAGACCTTCGCCGCCAAGCCCGCCACTGTGAAAGTGAAGGTGCGCCCGCTGAAGAAGTTGAAAGACGCGGCGGTCTGATTCGTCGCTGTCTGAAATCTGCCCGGGGTGATCCCGGGCGGGTGTTTTCGATCGCTGGTGATGAAAGGCGACGTGCCGCTTCCGCTTCCCTCTAGGCAACCAGCACCCGCTGCTTACTCACGGCATCGAGGTCCGCCCTGGACACCAAAATCGTTACTCGGGTTGCGCGCGCCATCGGCATGCTCGCCATGACTTCAGTCGCTGCGCTGGCACAGACTCTCCTGACTCTTCAGAGGTTAAGCCCACGCTGGTCGAGCAGCCGTTCACCAAGGTCCATCACGTCCAATGCAAACGCGGCACGTGGTGTGCGGACCCGGAAGCATCCATGGCGAGGACATCAACCAGCGCATCCGTGCAATGGCATGACGCAACCTCAGCCGACGCGGGCGAAACATGCGCCGTAGCCGGGTAAGTGCAACTCATTGCCCTTCAGCTGACCTTGCCTTAGCCCGTGACCCGCGATAGTCACCGAATCGACCCATGCCTTGGGCAGCTCGATTTCCGTGGCGGCGTCGGAAAGATTGAACACCACCAGCATCGTGTCGCCGTCCAGCGAGCGAGTAAACGCCAGTACCGGTTCTTCGGTATCCAGAAACGCGATGTCTCCCAGACACAGCACCGGCTGCGATTTGCGCCAGTGCATGAATTTCCGGAAGCCGTTAAGCACCGAAGCCGGATCGGCATCCTGCCGCGTCACCGCCAATACGCGATGTTCCTCTGGAATCGGCAGCCAGGGCATGCCATGACTGAAGCCGGCATGGATGGCGTCGTCGCTCCAGGGCATTGGCGTACGGCAGCCATCGCGCCCCTTGAACTGCGGCCAGAAAGCAATGCCGTACGGATCCTGCAACGACTCGTAGGGCACGTCGGCTTCGGTCAAACCCAGTTCTTCGCCCTGATAGACACAGACCGAACCGCGCAATGAGCAGACCATCGCCGTGAGCAGGTTGGCCAGCTCCGGCGTGGGCCGACCGTTGCCCCAGCGACTGAGTACCCGTTCCACGTCATGGTTGGAGATCGCCCAGCACGGCCACCCTTCGGTCATCTGTGCTTCCAGCGCCTGCACGGTACTGCGGATATGGGCCGCACTGAAGTCGTCGGTCAGCAGCTCGAAGCTGTAACCCATGTGCAAGCGGCCGTCGCGGGTGTACTCGGCCATCGTCGCCAGCGAATCCTCGGACGAGATTTCGCCCAGCATCGCAACATCCGGGTAGCGATCCATCAGCGCGCGAAGTTCGCCCAGAAAGGCCAGGTTTTCCGGCTGCGTGTTGTTGTAGTAGTGATACTGAAAGGCGTACGGATTGTCCGGGCTGAAGCCGCGACCCACGCGCTTTGCTTTCGGCTTGGCGGGATTGTCGCGCAGCTGCGCGTCATGAAAACAGAAGTTGATCGAGTCCAGCCGAAACCCGTCGACACCCTTGTCGAGCCAGAAACGCAAGGCATCCAGCGCCGCCGTACGCACATCGGGATGGTGGAAATTGAGGTCGGGCTGCGAGGCGAGAAAGTTGTGCAGGTAATACTGGCCGCGTCGCGGCTCCCACTGCCACGCCGTGCCGCCGAACAGCGACAGCCAGTTATTGGGCGCGCTGCCGTCTTCCTTCGCATCGGCCCACACGTACCAGTCCGCCTTGGGATTGTCGCGACTCTCGCGGCTTTCCTTGAACGCTGCATGCTCCACCGAGGTGTGGCTGAGCACCTGGTCGATCATCACTTTCAGTCCCAACCCGTGGGCCTTGGCTAGCAGTTCGTCGAAGTCGGCCAGCGTGCCAAACATCGGGTCGACGTCGCACGGATCGGCAATGTCGTAGCCAAAATCCGCCATCGGCGATTTGAAGAAGGGCGCAATCCATATCGCGTCTACCCCAAGGGCTGCGACGTAATCCAGCCGCGCCACAATGCCCGGCAGATCGCCCACGCCATTGCCATTGGTATCGAGAAAACTGCGTGGATAAATCTGGTAGATGACGCCGCCGCGCCACCAGGGTGCCTCAC
>JALYXN010000476.1 GCA_030947085.1 Pseudomonadota bacterium
CCGATAGCCAGGCCCTGCTCACTGCCGATGTGAAAACGCTTTACGGCGTCAAATAAGGGAAGCGCGGACTTTCGTGGGAGCGGCTTCAGCCGCGATGCTCTTTCGTTGGGGCTTCAGAGCAACAGCATCGCGACTGAAGTCGCTCCTACAAAGTCGCTCCTGCAGTCGCTCCCAGGTAGCTGGCGCCGACAACCGTCTTGTCGCTCAACGCGCAACGGTGCTGGCTCGTACCAGATACTGCACGCTGAACATCTGTTTTGCGTCAGTCCACACCCGCAGTACCGCCAGGCCCGCTCTGGCAGCGAGCACTGCGAAATCCTCCAGCGAGTATTTGCAGCTGTATTCCACCTGGATGGCCTCGTCTGCGCGAAAGCCGATGCTCATTCGGCCGACTTTGACCTGCTGATCGCAGTGACTGACGATATGCGTTTCGATGCGCCCAGCCATGCCGTTGTAATGCGCGCGATGGCCAAAAGACGCCACGTCGAAATCGCTGCCGATTTCCCGATTCAGCCGAGTGAGCATGTTGAGGGTGAAATCGGCGGTGACACCGGCACGATCGTTGTAAGCCGCTTCCAGTACCGCCGGATCTTTCTTCAAGTCCACGCCAACCAATATGCCGCCAGCGTCACCCATTTCGTTGCGCATCTTGCGCAACAAGACGGCTGCCTCACGGCTCTCGAAATTGCCGATCGTGGAACCGGGGAAATACACCACGGTGCGCCCTGGGGCGCGCGGCGGGATCGGTAGCCGCAACGACTTGGTGAAATCCGCACACAAGGGCTGGAGCGGAAGCTGAGGAAACTCCTTCGTCAACCGCTGCACACTTTGCCGCAAGGGCTCAGGCGATATTTCCACCGGCACGTAGGCAACCGGCTGATGCAGATACTGCAGCAGTACTTGCGTCTTGGACGCACTGCCGCTGCCGTATTCCACCAGACGAACATCGCTGCCGAGTGCGTCGGCAATACCTGCCGCATGCTCCTCCATCAGCGCTGTCTCGCAGCGCGTAAGGTAGTACTCCGGCTGTTCGCAAATCTGCTCGAACAGGGCCGATCCCCGCTCATCGTAAAACAGCCACGACGGAAGCCGCTTGGGTTTCAGCCCCAACCCGTGCTGGGCAATTTCCAGAACTTCATTCAAGGGCGGGCGACGATCATCGTCACTCACTCCAAACGGTTGCATGCTGCTCATTGATCCTGTCCCAGTCTTAGCCCGGCAAATTGCCAGCGGGCGTGCGGTGGAAAAAAATTGCGGTAACTGGCCCGAAGATGATCACGCGGCGTGACACACGAACCGCCGCGAAGCACCCACTGGCCACACATGAATTTGCCGTTGTACTCGCCCAGGGAACCTGGCAACGGCTTGAATCCGGGATAGCTGACGTACGGTGATGCGGTCCATTCCCACACATCGCCGTGCAGCTGTTTGAAGCCGTCGTGCTCGGGAGCAGCCAGCGGCTGGAAGCGACCACTCTCCTGCAGGTTCCCGCTGATCGGCACATCCTCGGCCGCCGACTCCCATTCCGCCTCAGTGGGCAGGCGAGCGCCAGCCCACCGCGCGAACGCATCGGCCTCGTAATAACTGAGATGGCATACCGGTTCAAAGGGATCGAGCGCGCGCACGCCAGCGAGCGTGAACTCGCTAACGAGATCCTCCTGCCAGTAGATCGGATGCTGCCAACCCTCACCTTGTACGGTCGCCCAACCATCGGACAGCCACAAGCCGGGTTCGCGATAACCGCCTTCGCGCACAAAGGCCAGGTATTCGGCATTGGTGACCAACCGGTCGGCAAGCGCATGAGGCTGTAACAGGGCCCGGTGCCGCGGCGTCTCGCTGTCGAAGGCGAATCCGTCGCCTCGATGACCGATATCGACAATCCCTTCGCGCCCGGAAATGAACTTCACCGGCGCATGTTTGCTGGATGTCGAAGCAGGCAGGGGGCCGCGATACGCCGGTTGCAGCGGATTGCACCAGAACGCATGCTTGATATCAGTCAACAGCAGCTCCTGGTGCTGCTGCTCGTGATTCAAGCCGAGTTCGACCAGAGACGCGAGTTCGGGATCCTGGTCACGCATCAGCAGCTCGCCGA
>JALYXN010000425.1 GCA_030947085.1 Pseudomonadota bacterium
GATGTTGTCCGCGGTGACGCCGCCATCCACTTCCAGCCGGATCTCGCGGCCGCTCGCATCGATGCGCTCGCGCACCTGACGCAGCTTTTCCAGCGTACCGGGGATGAATTTCTGGCCGCCGAAACCGGGGTTCACCGACATGATCAGAATCATGTCCAGCTTGTCCATGACGTAGTCGAGGTGATCCAGTGGTGTGGCCGGGTTGAACACCAGGCCCGCCTTGCATCCGGATTCCCTGATCAGGCTGATGGTGCGGTCGATATGCTCGCTGGCCTCGGGATGAAAGCTGATCAGGCTGGCGCCGGCCTCGGCGAAATCAGGCACGATACGATCCACCGGCTTGATCATCAGATGCACATCGATCGGCGCGGTAATGCCGTAGCCACGCAATGACTTCAGCACCATCGGGCCGATCGTCAGGTTGGGCACGTAATGGTTGTCCATCACGTCGAAATGCACCCAATCGGCGCCGGCAGCCAGTGCGGCGGCGGTGTCTTCGCCCAATCGCGCGAAATCGGCGGCGAGGATGGACGGGGCGATGATGGGAGATTGCTTGGGCATGACGGGGTCCAGGGGCGAGGGGCGAAAAGCCAGGGGCGAGGGACGAGGGACGAGAAAAAGCCGGTGGCGACGAACCTTGCGGTTTACGGGAAAGCCTACGCGTTTCACCAAGTTTGCCACGAGACCCCATCGAAGCGCCCTCGCTACTCACCCCTCGCCCCTGGCTCTTCGCCCTACTTGAATCCGCGCGCTTCCTTGATGCGGTCGTAGGCGGCGTTGATCTCGCTGGCGCGGGATTCGGCCTGCCTGCGCATGTCTTCGGGCAGGTCGCCGAGGCGATCGGGATGGTGTTCGGAGATCAGTTTGCGGTAGGCACGTTTCACCGCGCGGTCATCGGCGTCGCGGGCGATGCCGAGCACGGCGTAGGGATCGGGCCCTGTTGGTGAACGCTGTGGCGGCGTGTAGCCGTGACCCGCGCCGCCGTAGCTGTGATTGCGCTGTCCGCGCGGGCCGGCATTCCACGCGTAGCCCTTCATCGCCATCAGCGCCATCAGTTCCATGTCGCTGACGCGCAGGGCGAATGCGAGCTGGCGCAGGATCGACATTTTCTCCGGTGCGGGGTTGCCTTCGGCCAGCACGGTTTCGATCACCACATCCAGCACCGGAAAGGCATGATCGCGACGCATGCCGACCCAGTTGCGCAACGCGGCAATGGTCTGGGTGACATCGAACTCGGGCTGCTTGCCGACATTGAAGCTGACCACTGCCTGCTTGCGCAGTTCGGCGTCGAGCTTCATGCGGGTCATCATGCGTTCGGCAATCGCGATCTCCGCCTCGGATATGCGCCCGTCGGACTTGGCCACCGCGCCCAGCAGGGTGAACAGCGGACCAACGAAGCCACCGGCTTCCGGGGTGGCGCGCTTGCGCTGGCTGTGGCGCAGGTTGTCGAACACAAAGCCGATCACGGCGCCGGTGATGGCGCCGGGCAGGTGGCCGATGATCATGCCGAAGAAAGCAAACCACAGGGTGTAGGAAAAACTCATGGCTGCGCCTGTGGCTGCGGGGATTGCACGCTGTACCAGCGCGCCAGTTGCTCGAGTTCGCCCACGCTGATCGGGCCGATGGCGGCGCGCATGACCGCGACGTCGCGACGGCCGTCGCGGTATTGGCTGAGCGCGTTGCGCAGATAATCCAGTCGCTGACCGGCCAGGTTCGGCACGCCCGGCATGCTGGCGTGACCGTTCGCGCCATGGCATGCCGCGCACAGCCCGAGTCGTGCCGGCTGCGGCACCGCCGCCTGGCTGCGCGTCTGGAAGGAGGTGGCAGCGACCACAACGATGGCCGCGATCAGAAAAGTTCGCATCGGCAAGACATGGGGCTAAAGGCCGTCAATTCTAGCAGTCCTGTGGAGGACGCCGGTCCGGCGGTTCCGGCAGTCCGGTGGCAGCGGCTAGAATGGGCGCCTTATCTGCCAGCGGAACCGTCGAACGTGCCCACCACCTTGCTGCAATCGGTCCTGCCCGGCCTGGAATTGATCCATCGCGGCAAGGTGCGCGATGTCTACGCCCTGTCCGACGATCGCCTGCTGATGGTCGCCACGGACCGGCTGTCGGCGTTCGACGTGGTGCTGCCCAACCCGATCCCGGGCAAGGGCGAGATGTTGACCCAGATTTCCAATTTCTGGTTCGCCAGGACCGCGCATCTGCTGCCCAATCATCTGCTCGATGTGCCGCTGGCCGAGGTGCTGCCGCTGGGTACGGATCTGGCGCTGTATGAAAAGCGCGCGGTGGTCACGCGCCGTCTGCAGCCGGTGCCGGTCGAGGCGATCGCGCGCGGCTACCTGATCGGTTCGGGCTGGAAGGACTATCAGGCCAGCGGCGCGTTGTGCGGCATCGCCCTGCCCGTCGGCCTGCAGCAGGCGCAACAGCTGCCGCAACCAATTTTCACCCCGTCGACCAAGGCCGCGGTGGGCGATCATGACCAGAATGTCAGTTACGACGTGGTGGTCGATGCGGTCGGTACCGAGTTGGCCGGCAAGGTGCGCGACGCGACGCTGGCGATCTACCAGTGGGCGGCGGCCTATGCCGCCGAGCGCGGCATCATCATCGCCGACACCAAGTTCGAGTTCGGTACCGATGCAGACGGCAAACTCTACGTGATGGACGAGATGCTGACCCCGGATTCCTCGCGCTTCTGGCCCACGGATGAATACCGCGTCGGCATCAGCCCACCCAGCTACGACAAGCAGTTCGTGCGCGATTGGTTGGAAACGCAGCACTGGAACAAGACCGCGCCCGGCCCGGTGATTCCTGATGAGGTGATCACCCGCACCGCCGCCAAATATGCCGAAGCGCTGCAGCGACTGGCCGACATTCGACTTAACTG
>JALYXN010000449.1 GCA_030947085.1 Pseudomonadota bacterium
GAGTGTTCGGCTCTGTCCTGCATGTCAGGACACCGACAACAGCGACCTCGACATCCCCATCGACCCGACGCCGGAAACGACGCCGTTCGCCATCGGGGGCCGAACTGCGGCGCACCCACGCCGATGCCGCTGCCGTCGCGCAACTCATACGTGCGGTCCAGGGCATTGATCAACGCCAACTGGGTATGCAGCTTGCCGGTGCTGGCAAAGTTGACATCGTGCGAGAGGTTGAGGTCGCGCTGGAAGTAGGCCGGCACGTGATCGCCGTGGGCACCGCGCCGTCCTTGCGCAGGCCGCTGCCGAACAGATAATCAGCGCCAACCCGGGTGTCGGTGTCCAGCGCGTAGCTGACCCGCCAGACGAGGTGCGCTCCTGGTCGTGGTCCGGGTAGATATAGTTAAATATTCAGGTGGCTAGTTATGTAATAACATAACTACTTTTGGGAGCCGATATTTCCATGTCCCAGCTGACTCCTGGAATCGAAGCTGTTCTGGCTTCCGTGGCGGTTGCGTGCGCTGCGCTGGCCGCCCGCTCGGTGGTCTGGTTGTCTCCCGCTCACCTGCGCCGATGGTTGCCCTGGATGCAATCTGGCGCTGCCGGCTTGCTGCTGGGCGATGCGCTACTGCACATGCTGCCCGCAGCACTGTACAGCGGACTTTCTCCGGCACGGCTGGGACAAGGCATCGCCGCAGGCGCGCTGGGATTGCTCGCCATCGAGTGCGTGGTGCGCGCCATCGACACCCGTTCAGCCACCGCCACGTTTGCCAAGATGAATGTCATTGGAGATGTCTTCCACCACTTCGTCGACGGCGTCGTCATAGGGGCCAGCTTTGTGGTCAGTCCGGCGCTGGGCATGATCGTCAGTATGGCGATACTGGCGCATGAGCTTCCGCGCGAGGCTGGCAACGCCGCCGTGCTGGTGGCCGGTGGTTACACGCCGTCAAAAGCGTTCAGTCTGTCGCTGGCCACGACCCTGGCCATTCCTGCCGGTGCGCTGAGTATGACGGTGGCTGCGCATACCCCATCGTTCATCGGTACCAGTCTGGCACTGGCGGCAGGGACGACGCTTTATCTGGCCATGGGCGACGTGATTCCCGGCATTTGGGTGCACATCGGCGCACGCACGCGACTGTTGCCGATCATTGGCGTAGGGGCCGGCACACTATTCATGTGGCTCGCAACCGCCGTTGAGCATCGTGTATGAATGTCCTGCGTGACCGAGGGGATGCTTGCCGGTTCCGTATCGACTGCTGTCACGTCTGACCAGCGCGACCGGCTTGCGCCAGCTGGCCGCCACTACAAGCACTGCGCGGCAGCGTAGCCTCCGGGCGCGGTTAGAGGACGATTGATCAGCTTGTCGTTGGGCCGTACCGCTGGCCCTGCGTCTTCTTCGTCATTCGTGCGAGGCAGGAATCCAGTGACTTCGGGTAGGGCCGGGCCATCGAATTGCGCCATGCCACCACCAGCAGCCGCTGGAATTAAGGCGCCAGGCTCGCAGGCAGGGGTTCATGCACGGGCGGGCAAGCGCTCGTGACTTAGCCGAGACATGCCGGCTCGCCGATATCCCGATTCGGCAAAGGTGCGCCAGTTCGCCAATGACGCGGGAATGCGTTCCCGCGGCCACACATGACGAACGGCCGTGAGCGCGGCCGCCGCGGTGTCGTGCCGCCCCAACTCGCTATCGTTTAGCAGGGCACGCCAGCGATGACCGTGACGGACGATACGCAGCAGGCCGTAACGGGAAAGATGTACGTATTGCAACAACATGTCTATCGCGCCGGAAAACGTTCGATATTCATTGTGCGCGATCATCGTGACACTCTCCGTGTCTGCGCGAGACAGGGCGATTACACGCGGGAATGCGGTCAGCCGGGTGCATATTCCGCTGAAATGGCCGGCGACAAACGAGGTCACTGGATTCCTGCGTGCGCAGGAATGACGAAGCTTGAGTAAGTGCCATTGCTTCCTTGACCCTTCACAGGCAGGTCTTTTGCAGCATGTAAGCGGGTGGACGCGAAACTGTCATCTGAGCAACGGTAAGCTGACAGCTCGCAGCGCCAGCGCAACGCGTCCACGGACGGGAAGGCAGTCCAGGCAGTATCTGCCCACCGGGCGCCGAAGCCGGTTCGCCTCGCTTCCTGAAGATGCTCGACCATGAAAATCCTGATCGTTGAAGATGACCGGACCACCGCCGACCATATTGCCGAGGGTGTGCGGCAAGCCCGTCACCAGGCCGACATCGCGGCAGATGGGTTGGAGGGAATGGCGATGGCCATG
>JALYXN010000455.1 GCA_030947085.1 Pseudomonadota bacterium
GTGTCACCGACATTGCGCATGAGGACGTCAAGTGTGAGCCCGCCATCGTCCAGGGTGAAGTCCAGCTCAAGATCGATCGCATGGGGATAACCGGGCTGCGGGCGAATGGCCGACGTGGTCATCTTCAGGCGTGCCGACCGATCGTCGGCGGCAAGCGTGCCGACAACGAAATCCGTGTCGCGCACAAAACCATGCCGGCTGGCCCGTTGGTTGCCTGTCACGCCCGGCTGCAGGTCCTGCTGCTGCCCGTCGAAGGTATAACGCGCATCGGCAATGCGACCACCGAACGGCACCATGATGGCGAAGCGCGAGCCCGAGTGCTTCACAATCTCGTCGGCGCTGCGGTAACCGTCAGCCAGATCGTAGGTGGCATCACCCAGCGGCACTTCGAAACCGACGATGGCGGCACCATGCTGAGCGACGCGGATGCGCCGCTGGCCGCTGTGGTCGGTGAGCGTGAGCACGGGCTGATCGCCCAGATAACCCCGCTCGGCGCCAAAGCGCGTTGTGCCGGTTGCCGTCATGGGGTTCTCCTGTCGTTTGAGGGCCCCATGTTAGCCTGATCGGTCCCCCTATCCTGTTGTTCCCCATGCACATACTCCCAGAGCGAACCCCCGCACCGATCCGGCTCATCGACTATCGCGCCCCGCCCTGGTCGGTGGACACGGTCGAGCTCGATTTCGACCTCGGCATCGAGGCCAGCGAAGTTTCCGCGCGGCTGCTTTTGCGTCGCGATCCCGACCAGGACCTGCCGCTGCAGCTGGATGGCGAGCACCTGCAATTGCTCTCGATTACGCTGGATGGGAAGCAGCTGCCCGCCACCGCATACCGCTATGTGGGCCGCGTGCTGGAAGTCGATGGCGCCCACAACGGCAGCGTACTGGAAACCCGGGTCCGGCTGCGGCCTGCCGCGAACACCGCGCTGGAGGGCCTGTACCTTTCCGGCTCGCCTGAAGCGGGCTTCCTGCTGACCCAGTGCGAGGCTGAAGGCTTTCGCCACATCACCTTCTTTCCCGATCGCCCGGACGTGCAATCGCGCTATACGGTCACCCTGCGTGCCGACCGCGCCCGGTTCCCGGTGCTGCTGGCCGGTGGTAACCCCGATGGCGCAGGCGAACTGGAAGGCGGTCGGCATTGGGCGCGCTTTATCGATCCGCATCCCAAGGCAAGCTACCTGTTTGCGCTGGTGGCCGGTCAACTGGAGAAGATCGAGCGGGACTATGTCACCGCCGATGGCCAGCCAGTACAACTGAAGATCTGGGCCGAAGCCGATGTGATCGACCGCTGCGACTACGCCATGGATGCGCTGGAGCGCTCGATGCGCTGGGACGAGCAGACCTACGGTCGCAACTACGATCTGGACGTGTTCCATATCGTCGCCACCCACGATTTCAACATGGGCGCGATGGAGAACAAGGGCCTCAATATCTTCAACGCCAAGTACCTGCTGGCTGATTCGGACAGCACCACCGATGACGAATATCGTCACGTCGAAGCCGTCGTCGCGCACGAGTACTTCCACAACTGGAGCGGCAATCGGGTGACCTGCCGCGACTGGTTCCAGCTGTCGCTGAAGGAGGGCCTGACCGTCTTTCGTGAACAGAGCTTTTCCGCCGACATGAACTCGGCGCCGCTGAAGCGGATCGAGGACGTGGCCTTGCTTCGCCGGGCACAGTTCCCGGAGGACGCCGGTCCGTTGGCCCATGCCGTACGTCCCGAGCAATACAGCGAGATCAACAACTTCTACACCGCCACCGTCTACGAAAAAGGCTCGGAGCTGGTGCGCATGCTGGCCGGCTGCCTGGGCGAGGAGGGTTTCCGTCGCGGCATGGACAGCTATTTCGAACGCAACGATGGCCGCGCGGCCACGCTGGAAGATTTTCTGGCGGCGTTGGGCGAGGCGAACACTACCGACCTAATGCCTTATCTGGCCTGGTACCGACAAGCCGGCACGCCGCGACTGAAGGCCCATGGCGAGTACGACCCCGAGACCCGTAGCTATACGCTGACGCTGAGCCAGTCCAACACCAGCGGTGGGAACTCTTCGTCCAAACCGCCGCTGCCGATTCCGGTCAAGCTGGCGTTGTTCGCCGACAGCGGTGACATGTTGCCGCTGCAAATGGACGGCCAGACGCCTCCCTCATCGAACGAGCAGGTGGTAGTGCTGGACCGGCACGAGCAGCGCTTTGTTTTCCATGGCATCGATGCCAAGCCGGTACCGTCACTGCTGCGCGGCTTTTCAGCGCCGGTGCTTCTCGAATGCGATTACACGCCACGCGAACTGGCGCTGCTGCTGAGCCACGATCCGGATGGCTTCAATCGGTGGGAGGCCGGGCAGCAGTTGGCCGCACGCGCTTATGAAAATCTTCGTGACGGGGAAAGCACCGACGCACTCGACGCATGGTGCGAAGCGCTTGCTGCGCTATTCGGCAAGCAAGGCATCGACGCTGCACTGATGGCGGACCTGCTGACGCCACCGGGCGAAACCGAACTGGCTGAGCGCGAGACGGTCGTCGATCCCGAACGCATCCACGTGCTGCGCGAAGCCTTGCAGGAACAGCTTGCAGCGCGGCTTGGCGCCACGGCGCTGCGTCAGCGCTACGACGCGCTGGCAGCTCACACCAGCATCAAACTCGATGCTCCCAGCCAGGCACGTCGCCGGCTCAAGCGTCGCATACTTCAACTGTTGTACACGCTCGATGCTGCAAACGCCGACGCGTTGGCGGTCAAGCAATATCACGATGCGCCTGGCATGACCGATCGGCTGGCCGCCCTCGCGCTGCTGGTTCACACACAATCCCCGCAGGCCAGGCAGGCCCTGATCGACTATCGGACGCGTTACGCCGACAACGCGCTGGCGCTGGACAAGTGGTTTGCCATACAGGCGCAGCTGCCGGGCGAAGCGGCATTGGCGGGGGTGACGTCACTGGAAGACGACTCCGCCTTCACGCTGAAGAACCCGAACCGCGTGCAGGCCTTGCTGGGTGCTTTCGTGCGTGGCAATCCCAGCGGCTTTCATCGCGCGGATGGCGCCGGCTATCGGCTGCTGGCCGAACGGCTGGTGGCACTGGATGCACTGAATCCGCAAGTCGCCGCACGGCTGGCAACGGCATTCAACGGTTGGCGCCGTCTGGAGCCCCAACGTCAGGCGGCGGCGCGCAAGGCGATTGCCGAGCTGGCAGGACGTGAGGGGCTTTCCCGCAACCTGACCGAAATCCTCGCTAGCGTGCTAAATCACTGATCGGGGCGCCTGCTGAAGCTGTCTCGTGCTGCTCCCGGCCGTCCATTGCTCCCTCCCCTGTTCCACAGGGGAGGGCTGGGGTGGGGTCGCTCTTGCTGGTGGGAAGCAACGTCAAGAGCTTCCCCCCCAGCCTCCCCGCCAGCAAGGGGAGGCGCAGAGCGCAGGGCCGGCTTTGCTCCCTCCCTGCCAGCTCGACTTTGACCAGCGCGATCAGCGGATCGTGATGGCGGTAACTTGGCTTAAACCGACTTCATCTGCGTGACGGAATCCGTACCGGTTGGCGTTGAGCAAGTAATAAACCACGGCCATGCCGATATGTGACGTAAATCACACACGGTTGGCATTACCCGCCGCGCGACTGACGCGCGATGTCAGCTCGTGCCACAGATGGACACAAACTTCCCTCGCAGTCACCTTTTGTTCACATGCTCGGGACGAATATCGACGCAAGTTCTTAAATAACGAAGAACTCTTGTCGTCGAAAAATTTCCGGTTTCTGGCGCTCGGCAACACGGTCATCCTGGATTCCCCCTGTTCCTGAGACCGCCGAGCGTCAGATCTAAAAGCACAAGGCCCCGTGACTGCGAAGTCACGGGGCCTTGTCCTTTAAAGGTCGCGTACAGGTCGCGCACGTTTTGCCAGTCCACAAAGGTCGACGGCACCCCGAGGGGTGCCGTCTGGCTTCCTTTCCTGGCGCACGATCGAACCCCTGTCCGTTCGATCTCGGCGCGCGTCGTAGCGCAGCGTCTGCCCATGAAAGTGCTGAGCAGGATGAAGCATAATCCATGCCAAATTTGTTCAAGCCGCCCGTAATGCGCTGATGGCGTTATCATAGCGCCCGCTTTTGTCACTTTTGCACAACTAGGTCAGATCGATGCGTTACCCGACTCACTACGACGTCATCGTAATCGGCGGTGGTCACGCCGGCACCGAAGCGGCGCTGGCCGCGGCGCGCACGGGTGCGCGCACGCTGCTGCTCACCCACAGTATCGAGACGATCGGACAGATGAGCTGCAACCCGGCCATCGGCGGCATCGGCAAGGGTCATCTGGTCAAGGAAATCGATGCCATGGGTGGCGCCATGGCGCATGCGGCCGACCGCGCCGGGATCCAGTGGCGCACGCTGAATGCCTCCAAGGGCCCGGCCGTGCGCGCGACCCGCTGTCAGGCCGATCGCGCGCTGTACAAGGCGGCCATTCGACACATCGTGGAATCGGCGCCAAATCTGCAGCTATTCCAGCAGGCGGTGGACGACCTGAT
>JALYXN010000488.1 GCA_030947085.1 Pseudomonadota bacterium
AGGCGCGGGCAGCGCTTCGCCGGCAACGACATCCACCACGCGAACCTGGTCGATCCGCAGCCGCAAACCTCGCCGAAACCACTGAGGAAAGTCGCCGTTGCGCGCACGAATGTCGGCCGGCGCTTTGCCAGTGCAGATGATAAGAACGGGTTTCATGCAGAAGAAGCTCGTTTATGGAGGGCCTAGCCGTCAGCTTCTTTAACGGCGTCGATGGGCGGGAGTACGGTGAGCACCTCCTCTACCGTGGTCAATCCCGCGCTGACTTGATCGGCAGCGGATATACGCAGCGGCCGCATGCCTTCCTTCAAAGCCAGACGGCCAAAGGCAGCCAGATCAAGTTGCGCGGTGATCAAGCCGCGCAATCCTCGCGACAGCTTCATCATTTCATAGATGCCGGTACGCCCCATGAAGCCCGTGTTGCGGCACTCCAGGCAACCCTCCGGCTTGAATACTTTTCCGGGCATGGGCAAGTCCCAACCGTACGTAAGGACGTTCCACGCCAGGGGATCCTGCGTCGTCGCCTGCTTGCAATGGGGACACAGCGTGCGCACGAGTCGCTGGGCGACGACGCCGGTCAACGTGGACTGGATAAGGTAATGAGGAACGCCCAGATCAAGCAGCCGGGTAACCGCGCTGGGAGCGTCGTTGGTATGCAGGGTCGACAGCACCAGGTGCCCGGTAAGTGACGCCTGCACCGCCATCTGCGCCGTTTCCAGATCCCGGATCTCGCCCACCATGATGATGTCGGGATCTTGTCGCAGCAGGGTGCGGACGCCGGCGGCAAAGTCCAGATCGATCGCCGCATGCACCTGCATCTGATTGAATTCCGGCGACACCATCTCGATCGGATCTTCCACCGTGCAGACATTGAGTTCGGGCGTGGCCAAGTGTTTCAAGGTGGAATACAACGTGGTGGTCTTGCCCGAACCAGTGGGTCCGGTAACCAGAACGACGCCGTGCGGGCGCTCGACCATGCTGCGCCAGTTGGCAGCTTCACGCTCGCTGAAGCCGAGCTGGGCAAAGTCTTTCACCACCAGATCTGGATCAAAGATCCGCATCACCACCTTCTCGCCAAACGCGGTGGGCATGTTGGAAATACGCAATTCCACTTCTCGACCCGAGGCCGAGCGGGTCTTGATGCGGCCATCCTGTGGACGCCGCTTCTCGGCCACATCCATGCGCGCCAGGATCTTGATGCGGGCGGTCACGGCCGTCATCACCGGCGAGGGCAGTTCAAACACCTTCTGCATGATGCCGTCGATGCGAAACCGGATCGCTCCGGTTTCCCGGCGCGGCTCCAGGTGAATATCCGAAGCGCGTTGCTCGAACGCGTATTGCAGCAGCCAATCGACAATATGGACCACATGACGGTCGTCCGCGCCTAGTTCACCGCCGTTGCCCAGTTCGACCAGTTGCTCGAAGTTGAGAATGGCGGCTGAACTGTCGTTACCGGTCTTGGCATCCTGCGCCATCTGGATCGAGCGCTGGACGCCGTAGAACTCCTGCAAATACCGGTTGATGTCGACCGGGCTGGAAACCACCCGCTTGATGTCCCGCCGCAGCATTTGCCCCAGATCGTCGGCCCAGCCACTATCAAAAGGTTCACAGCAGGCAAACGTCACTTCACCGGGCGAGGCCGCGATGGGCAGAATCTTGTGCCGTCTGGCGTACGCGAGGCTCACGACCTGCGTGACCGAAGCGGCGTGAATCTTCATCGGGTCGATTTTCAGATACGGCAGGCCGGCGTGGCCTGCCAGCCACTCGGTCAGGCTCTCCAGGGTCAGTGGACGTCGGGTTCCGTGCTGATTGGCCAGTTTGGCATTGGCGATCAGCACCAGCGGGTGCAGTTCAACCGTGCTGCGGCCCGCACGCGCGCCCATCCGCACCTGCTTGGCATCGTCAGCCAGCAGATACCCGTCGACCACCAATGCCGCCAGCACGTCGTCCAGCTCCAAGCGCCCGCGGCGGCCGAGCAGAGATGCAATTTGCGGTGATGCGGCCATCCAGAAGTGCCCCCCGTGGCGCTTTTTTTGCTTCAACCCAGTGAAAATGCAAGCTGCGGCTATACTAACCCGCTTTACCCAACGTCACGGAATGCCATGTCCGCGCGCACCTTTCAGGATGTGATACAGACCCTTAACCGCTATTGGGCTGCGCAGGGATGTGTGTTGTTGCAGCCACTCGATACCGAGGTCGGCGCCGGCACGTTTCATCCCGCCACGTTTTTGCGTGCGCTTGGACCTGAGCCTTGGGCGGCGGCTTACGTGCAGCCATCCAGGCGTCCGACCGACGGGCGCTATGGCAAAAATCCGAACCGGCTGCAGCACTACTACCAGTATCAGGTGGTGATGAAGCCGAATCCCGAAGACATCCTCGACCTTTATATAGGCTCGCTGAAAGAACTGGGTCTGGACCCGCTGGTGCACGATCTGCGCTTTGTCGAGGACAACTGGGAATCGCCCACCCTGGGTGCGTGGGGGCTGGGCTGGGAGGTCTGGCTCAACGGCATGGAGGTGACCCAGTTCACCTATTTCCAGCAGGCAGGTGGGCTCGAGTGCCGCCCGGTGACGGGTGAGATCACCTACGGGCTCGAGCGGCTGGCGATGTACCTGCAAAACGTGGACAACGTCTACGACCTGGTGTGGACCGACGGCCCGCGTGGCAAGGTGACTTACGGCGACGTGTTCCTGCAAAACGAGGTCGAGCAGAGCACCTACAACTTTGAACACGCCAACGTGGCCGAACTGCTGTGCTGGTTCAACGTGTGCGAGTCAACGGCCAACCAGTTGATCGAAGCCAGTCTGCCGTTGCCCGCCTACGAGCAAGTGATGAAAGCCAGCCACACGTTCAATCTGCTCGATGCCCGCCGTGCCATCAGCGTGACCGAACGGCAGCGCTACATTCTACGGGTGAGGGCGTTGTCGCGTGCGGTGGCCGAAACCTATGTGGCGCAACGAGAGAAACTGGGTTTTCCGGGATTGAAGAAAGCGTCCGCGCGCAACCAGGAGCAGGTCGCATGAGCGCCCCGAAGTCATTGCTGGTCGAGTTGGGCAGTGAAGAGCTGCCGCCGAAAGCGCTGGATGAATTATCCGCCGCTTTTCTTCGGGGTATCTGTGATGGCCTGGCCCAGCGGGGCATCACCGCTGAACTCGATCAGGCTCGCGCCTACGCGTCGCCTCGCCGTCTGGCAGCCTATATCCCTAGCGTTGCGCACTCCCAGTCCGAGCAGACCATGGAGCGGCGTGGTCCGGCGTTAAGCGCCGCCCTGGATGCAGAAGGCCACCCGTCCAGGGCACTGCTGGGCTTTGCGCACTCCTGCGGCGTCACCGTCGAGCAACTGGAGAAACTGGAAACAGACAAAGGCGCATGGTTTGTCTGGCGTGCGACGAAGCCGGGCCTTGCGACCGCGATATTGCTGCCGGAGATTATCGACGAAGCACTGAAGGCGCTGCCGATTCCACGGCCCATGCGTTGGGCCGACCACGATTACAGCTTCGTGCGACCGGTACATTGGCTGGTGATCGTGCACGGCGCCGAAATCATCGACGGTAGCGTCTTGGGCCTGCAAAGCGGCCGCAAGTCGCGTGGTCACCGGTTCATGCATCCGCAGCCTATTCACGTGGCAGACGCCGACGGCTGGCTTCAGGACATGCGCGCAGCCAACGTGCTGGCCGACCCGGACGAGCGTCGCCAGCGCATTCGCGACCAGATCGATCAGGTCGCCGTGGAGACCGGCGGCATGCCGCAGATGGACGATACCTTGCTCGATGAACTCGCCAATCTCACCGAATGGCCAGTAGCCATTGCCTGCACCTTCGAACGCGAATTTCTCGCCGTGCCGCCCGAGGCGCTGGTGACCACGATGGTAACCAACCAGAAGTTCGTGCCGGTGTTTGACGCCGCTGGCAAGCTGACCGAGCACTTCATTGGCGTGGCCAATATACAAAGCAAGGACCCGGCCGAAATCCGCAAGGGCTACGAACGGGTCATACGACCGCGCTTCGCCGACGCGAAGTTTTTCTGGGACGAAGATCTCAAGACCCCGCTGTCCAGCTATCAGGAACAGTTGAAGAGCGTTACCTATCAGCAGTCGCTGGGCAGCCTCTGGGACAAGAGCGTGCGCGTGGCGGAACTGGCCCGGGTGATTGCTAACCGTGCCGGCGTCGACGCGGGAAATGCAACGCGCGCCGCCAGCCTGAGCAAATGCGACCTGCTGACCCGCATGGTGGGTGAGTTTCCCGAGCTGCAAGGTGTGATGGGACGCTATTACGCCAGCCATGACAACGAACCGGTCGAGGTCGCCGAGGCCTTGGACAGCTATTACCGGCCGCGCTTCGCCGGTGATGCGATCGCTGCTGACAAACTGGGCCAAGTGCTCGCTGTGGCCGAACGACTGGATACGTTGGCAGGCATTTTTGCAGTCGGCATGAAGCCCGGTGGCAACAAGGACCCCTTTGCCCTTCGGCGCGCGGCTCTCGGTTTGGGTCGTACCCTGATCGAAGCCGATATGCCGATCGACTTGCGTGGCAGTTTGGTCGAGGCGCTGGAACTGCTGCCCGATGCAGCGCTCGCCGCGGGGCTCAAGCCCGCCAAGGATGGCAGCCAACCTGCGCTCAACGCCCCGGAACGACGAGCGATTCTGCTCGACGAGCTATATGCATTTGTATTCGACCGATTGCGCGGCTACTACGCGGAGCAGGGCTTTCAGAACTCCCAGTTCGAAGCGGTGCTGGCCGTACAACCGTCGAGCCTCGCGGATTTCGATCGCCGTCTACGCGCTGTCGCCGAGTTTGGACGCCGCCCGGAGGCTGTCGCTCTCGCCGCAGCCAACAAGCGGGTTGCCAATATTTTGCGCAAACAATCCGAAGAAGCGGATGCACCGACAATCAGCCGAGTGGTCGATCCGGCCCATTTCGAAGCGGACGCGGAGCGCGAGCTGGCCGAAGCATTGATGTCCGCGCGCGAAGACACGGCCGAGGCACTCGCGAACGGTAATTACGCTTCAGTATTGGAGCGGCTGTCACAACTGCAAGCGCCGGTCGACAACTTTTTTGACAATGTGCTCGTCAACGCCGATGCACCAGCAGTGCGTGCCAACCGGCTTGCACTGCTCGGACAGCTGAAATCGCAGTTCGCGGCCATCGCCGATATTGCCCTGCTCTAGGCAAGAAAGCAGTGACGAGATGATCGGAGCGCGCGAAACCAAGCATGCGCTTTCACCCAGTCAAGCGGCATCCACCTTGCGATGGAGCCTGTCGGAAAGCTGGTGACTGAATGTCACCATCGCCATGGGATCAACTTGCAAACCGCCAGGACCCAGGATTTCATAGAGCTCACTGAGCAGATCAGTATGCTCGGAAAGGGAATACTCACGCCCGGCCAGTCTCA
>JALYXN010000485.1 GCA_030947085.1 Pseudomonadota bacterium
CGGCATCCGGCGTACTCCAGAACACGCGGCACTTGTGCTTGGACAGATGCTGCACAGTGCCAGTCAGTCGCCTCAGGTCGGCCTCGCCCGATTTCGCCCCTTCGGTATTGGGCATGCTGGCCACCACCGTGCCGCCCGGTGCCAGATGCGAAAGCGCACGAGCGAATTGCGCGCGCGCCTCGTCACGTTGCCGCGGCGGCAGCAGCAGCACCAGCGCAAAGCGCTCGTCCGCTTCAGGCTCGCCCACGCGCAAGCCATTGCGTGCCAGTTCGTCCGCGAACGGCAAGAAGCTTTGCTCGCACAGCCATTTTGGCTGCGCCATCTCGCGCAGCCGCACACCCGAGCGGGCACGCAAAAACAGCACCTTGCCGTCAACTGGCACGTGCAGATCGCGTAACTCGAAAGGAACGAACAAGGCCGCCAGCGCCGTATCGGGCGCGGTGGCGGAAAATCGGGCAACCGTCACAAGGCGTCTTCAATCATCAAGCGAAGGGCGCATTGTAAGGGCCCGCGGCGGAATACGCCGACGGGCCGCTGCTTTCACTCAAGCCGGAGCACGACCCAGTCGGGCGACCCAGCGATACAGCACGGCACAGATCAGAATGAAGGCGATGCCGCCGACCCAGACCGAGGCCGGACCGAAGCTGTCGCCCACCAGCGCCAGCGGTGCCACGCGGCCGGAAAACACCACGATGCCGGCGATGATCACGCCGATGATGCTCTCACCCACAATCAGTCCCGATGCCATCAGGATACCCAGCTGCTTGGTGTTTTCGGGGTTTTTCGAACGCTCGGCGCGACGGTCGTAATACCAGCCGATCACGGCACCGACCACGATCATCAAGGTGACCTCACTGGGCAAATAAATGCCCAGGCCCACCGCCAGCGGCGGCAGCCGTGCGGCGGTTTTGGCGAGGCCGAGCAGCTCGTCGATCACGATGATGGCGGCACCGATACCGGCACCCAGCCAGATCAGACTCCAGTCGATATTGTGCTGAAGCACGCCCTGCGCCAGCGCGGCGATCAGGCCGGCCTGCGGCGCGGCCAACGCGTGATCGGTGGCATTGGCGGCGCCGACGAAGCCGTAGGCCTCGCTCAGCAGGTTCAGCACGAACGGGATGATGAACGAACCGGCCAGCACGCCGATCACCAGCGCCACCTGCTGTTTCCACGGGGTGGCGTCGACCAGCTGACCGGTTTTCAGATCCTGCAGGTTGTCGTTGGCGATGGTGGCGCCGGCAAACACCACCGACGAGGTGAACAGCGCGAACGCCACCAGTTCCTTGCCGGCGTCGGCTGGCAGGTTCGCTTGCACGCCGATCGCCAGCAGCAGCGAGGCGATCACGATCACCAGGATGCCGATACCCGACAGCGGACTGTTGGAGGAGCCGACCAGACCGGCCATGTAGCCGCAGACCGCGGCCACGAAAAAGCTCATCAGCGCGACAAAAGTTACCCCGCCGATCACCAGCAGCCACAGCTGCGAGCCCAGACCGGCAGAGCTGCTGAAGTCGCCCAGCAGCCAGGCGATCGGAAACATGCACGCCAACGTCACCAGCGCGACGATGCCGATCGGGATATCCAGTTCGGTACGGGGCAGATCGCCGCCCTGCCCGGCCTTGCGCATCCGCGACGAGCGGATGGCGCCGACCAGTCCGACATAGACCGGTTTGAACAGTTTCATCAGGGTCCAGATCGCCGCCGCCGCAATGGTGCCGGCGCCCAGAAAGCGGACCTTGGTGCCAAAGGCGGCCCCGGCCACCTCCGCGGCAGTGCCGCTGGCATGTGCCAGCGCGGTGTAGTGCGGCACCGCCCAGACCCAGGCGATGCCGGTACCCAGCAGCATCGACAGACCGACCCACAGCCCCACCAGATGACCGACCGCCAGCAGCGCAAACGACAGGCTGAAATCGAAACCCGTGGCCGAGCCACGATCACCGAACCTGAAATAGGCGCTGACGTCCTTGGCGAAAATATGCGTGGCGACCACGATCGCGAAACCGGACGAGACGATGGCGCCCCAGATCACCGCGCGGAAACCGGCCTGTCCGGCTTCGGCAACGTTGCCTTCGGCTACGTCGGCTCGATGGCTGGCACCGACCTTGAGTACCTCGGCGCAAGCCACGCCCTCCGGGTACGGCAGGTCGGAATTGGTTACCAGCGCCCGCCGCAGCGGAATCGAGTACATCACCCCCAGTGTGCCGCCCAGCGCGCAGATCAGCATCGTTTGCCAATAGGGAAACCCCGTCCACCAGCCGACGATGACCAAGCCCGGCAGCACGAAGATGATCGCCGACAGCGTGCCCGCCGCCGAGGCAATCGTCTGCACGATGTTGTTTTCCTGGATGGTGGCGTCGCTGAATTTGCGCAGCACCGCCATCGAGATCACCGCCGCGGGGATCGAGGTGGCGAAGGTCAGACCCGCCTTCAGTCCGAAATAGACGTTGGCCGCGGTGAACACCACGGTGATCAGGATGCCGATGAACAGACCCCGCAGGGTCAGTTCGCTGCGCGGTGTGTCGCTGGATATGGGCTGTGCACTCACATGGTTCTCCCCGAATTGAATCCTGCCAGAGAAGATAACGTGGAATGCCCGTATCTGCTCGCGACACGTCCGATCAGAGCTGCAGACGGCTCTCGAACCGGCGCGGCTCACCGGAGAGCGGATCGACAAACGCCAGCGCCTGCGCCAGCAGTTTCAGTGGATGGCGGTGGTCGCCGGTGGCCACCTCGGTAAGTGACGGGTAGAAATCGTCATTGACGATGGCGGCGCCCAGCGACGCCATGTGCACCCGCAACTGATGCTTCTTGCCACTGACTGGATAGAGGGCATAACGCCACCACGCATCCCCGCGATCGATCACCTCGATGCGGGTCTCGCTATTGGGTTCGCCTTCGACCTCGCGCATGCGGAAGAACGGCTCGCCCGTCACCATCCGGCTGCGCTTGAGCAAGGGAAACGCCAGCTGCGGCAGGGCCGGGGCCAGCGCCTCGTAGCGCTTTTCGATGCGCCGTTGCTGGAACAACGCCTGATACGCCGAGCGCGTTTCGCGGCAAGCCGAAAACATCACCAGGCCCGCCGTGCCCCGATCGATCCGGTGCAATGGCGCCAGATCCGGATTGTCCAGCTGGCGCATCAAGCGGCGCAACAAGGTTTGTTCAACAAAGCCGCCGGACGGGATCACCGGCAGAAAGTGCGGCTTGTCCGCCACCACCAGATGCTCGTCGGCCTGCAGTACGGTTTCGACAAACGGAATCACCGCCTCGTCGACCACCTCTCGGTAGTAATGAACACGCTGATGCGGCTGAAATGGCGTGGTCGCGTTGATCGAACGACCCTGCGCATCCAGCACCCGCCCACGCATCATGCGGTCCAGCCACTGCTCGCGGCTGATCGCGATGAATCGTGCACACAGCGCGTCCAGCACCGTCGACCAGGGACCGGCGGGCAGGTGCACCACACTGGCGTCGGCGTCGCGAAGAAAGGGTTTTCGGGCGAAAGGCATGATGCCGACCAGTCTAAACCCCGCTCGACGCGTACAATGGTGGGTTGCTATTGCCGAGGCACGCTCATGGCGCTCAATTCCACCATCTACAAAGTCGAACTGCAGGTCAGCGACATGGATCGGCATTATTACGCGACCCACACGCTGACCGTGGCTCGTCACCCCTCGGAAACCGAGGAGCGGCTGATGGTGCGCCTGCTCGCCTTCGCGCTGTACGCCGACGACCGGCTCGAATTCGGCAAGGGCATCAGCGACGAGGATGAACCGGCGCTGTGGCGCAAGGCCTATACCGACGAGATCGAACTGTGGATCGAGGTCGGCCAGCCCGACGAAACCCGCGTTCGCAAGGCCTGCGGCCGGTCCCGCCAGGTCGTGGTGATCAACTACGGTGGCAACGCGTCGGATATCTGGTGGACCAAGGCCGCCAACACCTTGAGCCGCAGCAAGAATCTCACCGTACTGGACATCCCCGTCGGCACGATCGCCGAACTGACCGCGCTGCTGCAGCGTGGCATGCGGCTGCAGTGCCTGATTCAGGACGGTCAGCTGCAGGTGATGAACGACGTCGACGCGGTAGCCGTCGATCCGGTGAAACGCGTGGTAGCGGCGGAAACCGTCAGCTGAGCAGCCCGCCTCGTCCGCCCTGATTTTCGCCACACGAACCATCCACTTTCCCGATTCACTAGACCTGGAGTTTCCCCATGCGTTGGTTGTTCACCCTGCTCGTTGCATTCAGCCTCTCCGCCTGCACCGCCTCACCGCCGGCTCAGGCAACCGGTAGCGTCGACAAGCTGGTCGTCATCGACCAAAAGGTCGGCAGCGGCACCGAAGCGACCGCCGGCATGAGCGTCACCGTCCATTACACCGGCTGGCTGTACAACGACAGCGCCAAGGACAAGCACGGCAGCAAGTTCGACAGCTCGCGCGATCACGGCGAGCCCTTCACGTTCTCGCTCGGTGCGGGACAGGTGATCGAAGGCTGGGACCAGGGCGTGGCCGGGATGAAAGTCGGTGGCAAGCGCACCCTGCTGATTCCGGCGTCACTGGGCTACGGCGCCCGCGGTGCTGGCAGCGACATTCCGCCCAATGCCTCGCTGGTGTTCGACGTCGAGTTGCTCGACGCAAAATAACTCGGCTCACACGCGCCATGTTTATTTGTGGGAGCGGCTTCAGCCGCGATGCTCTTGCTCTGACATTGCCTCCAGAGCAAG
>JALYXN010000506.1 GCA_030947085.1 Pseudomonadota bacterium
GCTTCACCTCGACCGGTTCGTTTTGCGCGCGTAGCGCGCGGGCTAGTGACTGGGTATTCTTCGGTCCCACGATCTTGTCGCCGGTGCCTTGCATCAACAGCATCGGCGGCTCATCGCCGTTGACAAAATGAACCGGCTGAGAGAGCAGCTGCTGGGCGTGCGTGCTGCCAAACATGTCGACGTAGTCCGGGTCCTGCAATGGCAGGAAATCGTAGGGACCGGCGAGACCGATGAAGCCGGAAAGCTGGCGCGGTTGCATGCCGACGTCTTTGAGCCAGTGCGCGTCGGTCGCCAACAGCGCGCCAATGTGCGCGCCGGCCGAATGGCCCATCACGAATAGCTTGTCCGGATCGCCGCCGTATTCGCCGGCGTGGGTGTGCGTCCATGCCACCGCACGGGCGCCATCCTGCATGAACCCCTCCAGCTTCACTTGCGGCCATAGCCGGTAGTCCGGAATGACCACCACCAGGCCGCGTTTGGCCAGCGCCTCGCCGACCCACGCATACCATTGCCGCTTGCCGGATTTCCAGCTTCCACCAAAGAAGAACACCACCACCGGTGCATGGCTGGCGTTGGCCGGGCGATACACGTCCAGCGCCAGTTGATGGGCCGGGTCGAACAGCACGTCGTGCGAGACGGTGACTCCGGCCTCGCTCGAGGTCGCATTGAGGCCACTGAAAAGAACCGCCTGGCAGCCGCCGAGCAGGGCGCTTCCCATCAGTACCAGTGCCGTAGCAAGCAGATTACGGCGCAGCGGACGGCGCGTGGTGTCGGGGAAGCTTGAGGACATGATTTTCCTGGTGGAGGGTGCGTGCCTGACTACGCATCAACCTCGTTGCCGCGGCGGTTGCGTTTCATCAGGGCTTGAACGGACATGCCAGCAGATACGGGCGATGACTGCGCAAGGATGCGTGGTCTGCTGTGTGCCCGCCGTGTACCACCTACACTGTGTCTGCTTCGCAGGTGCATTGGGAGAAAGGCAATGCTTCGTCAAACACCGGGGTGGCCAGATATGTGGTTGTTGCTTGCCGTTCCATCGTTGGCACAGCAGATGCCGCGGTCGCTGCACGGCTGGAAAGAGGGGGTCTTGCATAATGTGCCGCAGTACGATGGCCCGTTCCTCGCCAACCAGATGCCGGACGCCGACACTTACGGGTGCTCGTGGTCGAGCGACATGGGCTTGGTGGCTGGCCGACACGTTGATCGGCCGGCCGCGCCGTGGTTTCGACGGCCGCATCCGCGGCGGCAATGGCGCAAACGCGAGTCGAAGCCGGCAACACCACCGCCGCCGGCGCCGTCGGTGTCATCGGGGAATCTGCCAAATGCCTGATGTAAAAAGCGCGCTCGCCGCTGCTGCGGTCCGCGTCGGCGAGCGCCTGGATGCCGAGCTGTTGTTGCTGCATCTGGTCGACCAGTCGCGCAGCTGGCTGATTGCCCATGCTGACGACGTGCTGGCGCCCGACGTGCTCGCGGCCTATGCCGACCTGATCGACCGGCGCCTCGCCGGTGAACCGGTCGCGTACCTCGTGGGTCGTCGGGGTTTCTGGACGCTGGATCTGGAAGTGACGCCGGATACGCTGATTCCCCGGCCTGATACCGAATTGCTGGTCGAGCTGGCGCTGAAACGGCTGCCAAACGACGGTTCATGCAGCGTCGCCGATCTTGGTACAGGCAGCGGGGCGGTGGCGCTGGCGATTGCGGTTGAGCGTCCGCTCAGCCAGGTGATCGCGACCGACGCCAGCGCTGCCGCACTGGCAGTGGCCAAACGCAATGCCGGCCTTCACCTGATCGGCAACGTGCATTTTCTGCAAGGTGATTGGTTGTTGCCGTTGGCGGGGCGGCGGTTTGAGCTGATCGTCTCCAATCCGCCGTACATCGAGGCCGATGATGCACATCTATCGCAAGGCGACCTGCGCTTTGAGCCGGCCTCGGCATTGGCCTCCGGCAGCGATGGCCTGGACGACATCCGGCGTATCGTGCGCGACGCGGTGGCGCAGCTTCAGCCCGGTGGCTGGCTGCTGTTCGAACACGGCTGGAACCAGGGTGATGCGGCGCGCAACCTGCTGATCGAATCCGGCTACGCGCAGGTGTTCACCGCACAGGACCTGGGGCGTCGGGATCGTGTCAGTGGTGGTCGCTGCTGACGAAGGGCCTTGAATGCGGGGCACTTACCGACCGGCGGTCAGCCCAGACTGGCCACGCTCTTGGATTTGTCGGCCGCTGGCGGAAAGCGCGTCTTGATCGACTGACGGATGCTGGACAGATCGAGTCCGGCCATCGTAAGTACGTCCTCTCGGCTGCCGTGTTCCAGATAGACGTCTGGAAGGCCAAGATGCAGGATCGGCACAGTGATGCCATGTGCGGCCAGGCACTCCGCCACGGCCGAACCGGCGCCGCCGGCAATCGCATTGTCTTCCAGCGTGACGAAGGCATCGTGGGTCGTTGCCAGCTCGACCAGCATCGACTCGTCCAGCGGCTTGACGAAGCGCATGTTGACCAGGGTGGCGTCCAGTTCGGCGGCGATGATGGCGGCCGGTGGCAGCATCGCGCCGAAACTGAGCAAAGCCAGGCCACGGCCGCGTCGGCGCAACTCTGCCTTACCAATCGGCAAGGTGTCCAGTTCCCGATGGATGGCCGCGCCCGAACCCGAGCCCCGTGGATAACGCACGGCGGCCGGGCCGCGATGCTGGAAAGCGGTGCTGAGCATCATGCGGCATTCGTTCTCGTCGGCCGGCGCCATGATCACCATGTTGGGCAGGCAGC
>JALYXN010000540.1 GCA_030947085.1 Pseudomonadota bacterium
GGCGTCGACCTTGCCCTGCAGATGCAGCTTCAGCCGCTTCTTGCCGAGCTTCTGCATCAATGCAGCCTTTTCCTCGACCAGGATGATTTCGCCCCTGTTGATGACGCCGACACGGTCGGCCATCGCCTCTGCCTCTTCGATGTAATGCGTGGTAAGGATGACGGTAACGCCGCTGGCTCGCAGCGCACGGACCATCTCCCACATGTCCCGGCGCAACTCGACATCGACGCCTGCCGTGGGTTCGTCCAGAAACAGGATCTGCGGTTCGTGCGACAGCGCCTTGGCGATCATCACCCGGCGCTTCATGCCGCCGGACAGGGTCATCAGCTTGTTGTCCTTCTTGTCCCACAGCGACAGGTCCTTCAACACCTTTTCGATGTGTGCAGGATTCCTTCCCTTGCCAAACAGGCCGCGGCTGAAGTTGACTGTATTCCAGACCGTTTCGAAAGCGTCCGTCGTCAATTCCTGCGGCACCAGGCCAATTTTGGCGCGCGCGGCACGAAAGTCGCGCACCACGTCGTGGCCGTCGGCAAGCACAGTACCTGCGCTGGGGTTGACCAGGCCGCAAATGATACTGATCAACGTGGTCTTGCCCGCGCCGTTGGGTCCCAACAAGGCAAAGATTTCGCCTTGCTCGATATCCAGATCGATGGGTTTGAGCGCCACGAATCCAGAGGCATAGGTCTTGCTCAACTGGCGAACGGATATGATCGGTTGCACGCGATCTCCCTGCGGAGGTGGGGGATGGGGAGACCCGATGGTATGCCCCGACCGAGGCGGCGACCAGCGTTCTCGACGCGTCGGCGTCAATCACTCAGGACCAACGGCGGCACTGCAGGAACACCCATGAATTCGATCGAAGTCGTGCTGGCGATGCTGCTGGCCGTGGCCAGCAGCGGCTACCTGGTGCGCATGCTGCCATTCTCGCTGCCGTTGCCGCTGGCACAAATTGCGCTGGGCGCGCTGATTGCCGGCGTACTGAAGCAGGGGGTGACGCTGGACCCCAATATCTTCTTCCTGCTGCTGCTGCCGCCGCTGCTGTTTCTGGACGGCTGGCGGATTCCAAAGAATGGCCTGTTGCGAGACAAAGGGACCATTCTGGAGCTGGCACTGGGGCTGGTGATCTTCACCATGGTCGGTGTCGGGTTGCTGATCCACTGGCTGATCCCCACCATGCCGCTCGCCGTGGCTTTCGCACTGGCGGCGATCGTTTCGCCAACGGATCCGGTGGCCGTTTCGTCGATCACGGCAAGGGTGCCGATGCCGAAGCGGCTGCTGCATATCCTCGAGGGCGAATCGCTGCTCAATGACGCCACCGGCCTGGTCTGCTTTCGTTTTGCCGTGGCTGCGGCGATCACCGGCACCTTTTCGCTGGCCTCCGCCTCGATGATGTTTCTGTGGTTGGCGCTGGGCGGACTCGGGGTCGGCGTATTGGTGACGCTGGCGGTCAGTTTCACCCAGCGAACCTTGTCGCGGCGGTTCGGGCAGGAGCTGGGCTCGCCGATCCTCATCAGCCTGCTGATTCCGTTTGGCGCCTATCTGCTGGCCGAGCGCGTGGGGGCATCCGGCATTCTGGCAGCGGTCTCCGCGGGCGTCACCATGAGCTATGTGGAACTCAGCGGTCGGCTGCTTGCCACCACCCGTATCCAGCGCGCAGCCGTGTGGAACACGGTGCAGTTCTCGCTCAACGGCATCATGTTCGTGCTGCTGGGAGAACAGCTGCCGGCGAGCCTGCTCGGTGCGCTGACCTCGGTCGAGCAAAGCGGTCACCGCAATCCGTGGTGGCTACTCGTCTATACGGTTGCGATCAACGTGGGCCTGGCGGTCATCCGATTCATCTGGGTCTGGGTTTCCCTGCGGATGAATCTGCTCAAGGCCAGACATCGGGGTGAAGCGACCCAGTCGCCACCCTGGCGACTAGTCGTCGCCACGTCTCTGGCCGGGGTCCGCGGTGCCATCACCCTGGCCGGCGTGATGACGCTGCCGTTGTTAATGCCTGATGGAACACCCTTCCCCGCTCGCGACCTCACCGTTTTCCTGGCGACGGCCGTCATTATGGTGTCATTGGTAGCGGCCAGTCTTGGTCTGCCACCATTGCTGAAAGGCCTAGAACTGCCTCCCGAAACCCTGGAAGCCCAAGAGGAAAGCCGGGCTCGCCACGCCGCAGCCAACGCGGCGATAGCGGCCGTGGAAAAGTCGCAGCACGATTTACTGGAGACAGCGACACCGTCAGACGTGGACATCTACACCGATGCGGCCACCCGCGTCATTGCCCTATACAAGGAATGGCTGAAGAAGGAGGACTCCAATGACGAACAAGCCACACTTCTACGCAAGGCCGAGGGCGCAGAAAAAAAGCTGCGCATCGCAGCGCTGCAGGCGGAGCGCACGGCAATATCCGACTTGGCCCGCCACTACCGCATATCTGACGAGGTATCACGCAAGTTGCTGCGGGAAATCGATCTGATGGAAGTCCGCTACCGGTGAGGCCGTGGTGCGCGGATGTCTCCGCACACCGACAGCCCAGTGCCGGAAGCCATCAACACGACAGGATTAGCGCTTGTTTTCTTTTTTCACTTCACTACGCGCGTTGTCCGATGCCTTACCCACTTCCTTCTGCGCCTTGCCAGCATTCTTCTCAACGTTGCCGGCCGCCTGCTTGCCCTTGTTTCCAGTGACCTTGCCTGTGACTTCCTTCACCGCGCCCTTCACTTCGTGTTTGGTGCCTTCGGTACGATTCTTGTCCACGTGATATCTCCTGCGCCTGCGAGATTGCAGACGACGAAGATATAAAGATCAGCAAGTCGAGGACTCGTGAGTGTCGTGTTGTTTTCGCGATGACATTCATGGATTGCTCATCTTCAATCTACGCGGATGAACGTGGGCCGTCATGAGTGGCATCGCTCCCCGAGGGTAGGCGCATGTCACATTTGCTGACGATGATGCTGCGGATCAGCGCAGCATCCGCCGCGTCAGTCGAGCTGTGCTATCGGCCGGTGCTGGCCATCGCGTCGTGCCGCTATAAGAGCTCCTGGCACGAGATGGCAAACATACCGGGCTTTGACCTGCGCAAGTCAACCAGACTCACCACCTCCTATAGGCCAAATCGCGATGGCACGCTGCGCGCTCTTACGAGTTGCAACACCTGACCCGTGGCGGTCATATGAGTGGTTCCTTCTATAAGCAACTGGTAGCTCGCGCCCGCCGACGTGGCTATCCGGTCGAGAGGGTGGTCGTGATGAGCCCGCTCAACTGAGGTCAGCGGTTTTTAAGATGTTCCGGTTCACTCTGTTTCCACCACCACCTTGCCACCGTGCACGCTCGAAACAAACCGGAGCCGGGCATGGTGCGCACCCTTCTGATGACCGCCCTGATGGCGGCAATCGTGCCCGCGGCTTCGACTCTCCCCAACCAGCCGGTCGATGGCCTCGACCTTCAACGCTATGCCGGCCAGTGGCATGAGATCGCTCACCTGCCGATGTTTTTCCAGCGCCGCTGCGTTGATACCATTACCGCAACCTATACGCCACTGCCGGACGGCAGCATCCGGGTTCACAACGCCTGTCGCACCAGGGATGGTAGCCTGGAGGCCGCTGACGGCGTCGCAAAAAAGGTCGCGGGACGGCCAGCAGCTCTCAAGGTGCGCTTCGCCCCGGACTGGCTCAGTTGGCTGCCTGTCGTGTGGGCCGATTACTGGGTGGTGGAACTCGACCCTGATTACCAGTGGGCTGTCGTCGGCGGCCCCAGCAGGAAATATATGTGGGTGCTCTCACGCCGCCCGAGCATGGACCGGGCGCTGTTCGAGCAGATCCGCGAACGTGCCCGTCAACGCCGTTATCCGGTCGACAGGCTGGTGATGGCCGCGCCACTGGATTGACCTTAACCGGCACCAGCCGCTGCCAATGCGGAGGCACACTGCCATGGATCTCGAGAAAGCACATCCCTGGGGCGAGAATCGTTACGTGTCGCTATCGGCGCTGAGCGACTTCATCGTCTACGGTCATCGCGGCTACAGTTACATGCAACTCTGACCACTGCCACGGAGCATCGCCATGTCGCTGACGCCTGCCATCGCCGAACATTCTTCGCAACCGCTGCGCGACCGAGTGGTGTTGATCACCGGTGGCGCGCAGGGGATCGGCCGTGGTGTCGCACAGGCGGTGCTCGGCGCTGGCGGCAGCGTAATGATCGGCGATCTGGACGTAGAAGCCGGTCGAGCCTGCCTCGCCGAATGGAACGTTGGTTCACGCGCCGCATTTGGCCGTCTGGACGTCTCACGGGAAGCGAGCGTGCAGCGCTGGATCAAGGCGGCATTAAAGCACTTTGGCCGCGTTGACGGCCTGGTGAACAACGCGGGCATCGCCGACCCGCATCGCGGCAAACTGGCTGAACTCAGCCTTGCCAGCTGGAACCGTTACCTCGGCACCAACCTCACCGGTGCTTTTTTGTGCAGCAAGCATGCCTTGGCCGCGCTGGCGGAGGATCATGGCGCCATCGTCAATATCGCCTCGACGCGCGCGCTTCAATCGGAGCCAGACACCGAGGCCTACGCCGCCAGCAAGGGCGGGCTGATGGCGTTGACGCACGCGATGGCGATCAGTGCCGGCCCGGCCATCCGGGTCAATGCGATTCTGCCTGGCTGGATCACCACCGACGCCTGGCGCAAGCCCGTCGCGCGACGTGCTCCGAAACTGAGCAAGCGCGATCACGCCCAGCATCCCGCAGGGCGTCTCGGCACCCCCGAGGACATCGGCGCGCTGGCGGTGCATCTACTGTCCGATCAGGCCGGCTTCATCACCGGACAGCATTTCACGGTCGACGGCGGCATGACCGTGAAAATGCAGTACGTCTGAGCGGGAAGCGGCTCATCCTTCGCGGGCACTGACGCAAGCAGCCCGCGCCCAGCAGCTGACCGCGACTCCCTGATCGCGACGCAGCCGCCAGACCGATGACTCAAGCGGACTACTTGCGGGACAGCGCACCTGCGCATTCAACGCCTGCGAACGGCTCCAATTTCGTCCAATGATGGTTCCCGCCGCGCGGGGATAGCTCACTTTCGATGCGGCCTCTGCCGTGCTTTCCGTGCCGGTGGTCGCCACGGTTGCAGGCGGTTTGCGGCGCCGGCTTTGCTCTTGCGTTATGGCATCAGGGGCAAGCGCATCGCGGCTGAAGCCCCTCCCACAAAAGCCTCTCCTGGTGGGGCAGTACGGGCGCTGGGTGCTGCTGTTGTTCGCATGCCTGCTCCTGCTCGCCCGACGGGCGGTTCCAGGGTTGGCCGGCCGCCGGACGGTGCTTCCCGACATACCGCGTACATGCCCTTCCCTAGGATGCTTCTTCCCACGCCGTGTACCTGATGCATGGTCAGCCCCCGAAGGAGATTTCATGAACGCGCATGCTACTGACACCCCGGACATCGACGTCCTGTTCGAGCCAATCCGGGTCGGTGATCTGGCCTTGCCCAACCGCGTCGTGATGGCGCCGCTCACGCGCAATCGCGCCGGGGATGGCAATGTGCCCACGTCACTCAACGCCACCTACTATGCGCAACGCGCCGGCGCCGGACTGATCATTTCCGAGGCGACCCAGATCAGTCCGGAAGCCCAGGGATACATCGCCACGCCGGGCATCCATTCGAAGGAGCAGATTGCCGGATGGAAGCAGGTCACCGACGCTGTACACGCCAAGGGTGGTCGCATCGTGCTGCAGCTATGGCATGTGGGACGGATTTCGCATGTCTCGCTGCAGCCCGGAGGGATCGCGCCAGTGGCGCCCTCGCCGATTCGCGCCGAGGCCAAGACGTTTGTCGCCAGCGGCTTTGTGGATGTTTCCGCACCGCGAGCGCTGGGCCTGGATGAAATGCCCCGGGTGATCGAGGATTTCCGCCAGGCCGCTGCCAATGCGATGGAAGCGGGTTTCGATGGCGTCGAGGTGCACGGAGCCAACGGCTATCTTCTTGACCAGTTCCTGCGCGACAAGAGCAATCACCGTACGGACGCTTACGGCGGCAGCATCGAAAATCGAACCCGCTTGCTGTTCGAGGTCTGCGAAGCGGTGGCGCGTGAGGTCGGCCCCGGGCGCACGGGCTTGCGGCTATCACCGCTGACCTCCTTCGGCGACGTCAGCGACAGCCACCCGCAGCCGTTGTTCAATCGTGCCGTGGAACGGATCGCCAGTCTCGACCTCGCCTATATCCACGTGATCGAGGGCGAGACCGGTGGCGATCGCCAGCCCGAGTCTTTCGATTATCAGGAAATGCGCCGGCCCTTTCGTGGCGCGTGGATCGTCAACAACGGCTACGACCGGAAGCTGGCGATCGACACGATTGCCAGCGGCAAGGCCGATCTGATCGCGTTCGGCCGCGAATTTCTCGCCAACCCGGATCTGCCGCGTCGCCTGCGCGACGACGCCAGCCTCAACCCGCCAAACGAGAAGACGTTCTACGGCGGCGGTGCTGAAGGCTATACCGACTATCCAGCACTGGACTGAAACTGCGGAACCGGACATGTCGCAACTGAAAGCCTGCGGCATGTTTGTGGCCGGGTTTGTCGAAAGCCGCGCGAGTATCTCGTGCGGCGCTCTGACATGACCGCCAATCGGTTTGTAGCGAGACCGGAAATAATCACGACTTCTTGCCGCCACGGGGGACACGCTTGCCACTGGACCCGCCACCAGGATCGAAGCCATGACATCGCAAGAGAAGACTCATGATCGCCTCGACGAGAGCGATCCGAATCAGCAGAAGCGCAACGAAACGTTCGATCAGGAACGGGCCGAGTCGCTTGATCGCGCCAAGCAATCCGGCAAGAGCGAAGGTGACAATTCGCTGGCCCAGCCTGACGATAAGGAGCTATCGAAGCCCTGATTTTAAGTGGCTTTGGAGCTCATTGGACTGGACCCCGGCCGGTGAAGCGCAAGTCGCCTGTCGTCCAATCCCTCAGTGATCCAACCCCGAATTCGGGGAACTTTCGGGAGGGCCCAAGGAAGTATGCGCTGGCCCTGGCAGACCGCGTTGAAGTCCGCTAGCTCGAAAACGCTCACCACCTAAGGAACTCACGCGCATGAGCTTCAAGCCCTGGATGCACCGTTGTCTGATCACGATTTCTTTCGCTCTCGTCACCGGCTGTGCTGCGCGGGGCGACGTGACCAAACCGATCCCTACCCAGTTCGTCGCCGCGCCGAAACAGGCGCAGCGCGTGGTGGTGATGCTGCCCGGACGCGGTGATGATCTGGGCGGCCTGCAAAAGCGCAGCACGGCGCAGATCATCCAGACCGAATGGCCCGACGCAGACGTGGTGCTGACCGGCCTGACCATGCCCTATTACCTCGGGGGCGTGGCCACGCGGCGCCTGCACGACGAGGTGATTGCGCCGCTGAAACATCGCGGTTACCGACAGATATGGCTCGCCGGTATCTCACTGGGCGGCATGGGCGCACTCGAGTACGACCATGACTATCCGGGCGAAATCGACGGCATGCTGTTGCTGTCACCCTACCTGGGGAAGGATGACGTCCAGCGGGAAATACGCGATGCCGGCGGGCTGGCGGCGTGGAATCCGGGCCCGGAAAAACCGGTGGGGCCGGAAACGTTCACGCGCGAACTGTGGCGATCCCTCCAACGCTGGTCGAACGACCCCGCTCGCCGGCAGTCCGTATGGCTGGCGTACGGCGAAAACGAGCCCCTTCGCGTTCCGATTGAAATGATGAGCCCGCAACTCCCTGCCAGCCACGTGATCATGTTGTCCGGCCACCACGACTGGAAACTCTGGGAACCAGCCATGAAGCAACTCTTGCGCGCGGCAAATAGCGAGACTCACTGAGTCCATGCCCTGGCTTGGTGAGCATGGCTTTCACTGCGGCAACGCTTGCTCGAGTTCGGCGAAGCCCTTCCACGGGTCCACTCTGAGTCGTGATGCGCGCTGCAAGGCACCGGCAAGATCAAACGCATCAGGCTTGGCAATGCCGCCAAGCTCCTCCCAACGCAAAGGTACCGCCACAGGTGCGCCAGCGCGTGCGCGCAACGACCACGACGCCACGCTGGTCGCACCCCGCGCGTTGCGCAGCCAATCGATAAAGATCCGTCGCTTTCGCACGGCCTTGCTCATGGTGGCAACATAGGTTTCTGGCGCCCTATGCGCCATGGTTTGCGCAAATGCTTCGCAAAATGCGTGCACCTCATCCCACGAAGGACCTCGGGCGATCGGTACCACCACATGCAGGCCCTTGCCGCCGGAAAGCCGCACGAAGCTTTGGAGATTGGCCAGCTTGAGCTTGTCGCGCACGTCCCGCGCGGCGGCGATCACCTGCTTCCATGTCACGCCGGGTCCGGGGTCGAGATCGAACACCAGCCGGTCGGGCGCCTCCGGCTTGTCCACTTTCGCCCCCCATGGATGCAACTCGATCGCGTTCATCTGGATCAGCCCAAGCACACCTTCGATGGAATCCACATACAAATAGGATTCGGTCCCACTCTTTTGCTGCAACGCCACCGGATGCACGGCGGGGCCGAAACTGTCGGCGTGATGCTTCTGGAAGAAACAGGGTTTCTGGCTTCCGTCCGGACAGCGCACCAATGAAAGCGGTCGATCCGACAACTCCGGCATGATCCACCTGGCCACCTTGCAGTA
>JALYXN010000548.1 GCA_030947085.1 Pseudomonadota bacterium
GCGACGATCAGCCAGCCCGTCAGGCACGCGCCGGCTGTTTGGTTCGGCTTACCAGGCGCGCACGTTGACGATGGCGATGGTGTAGTTCTTCATGCCGGGGATGTAGTGAAACTGGCGTCCGAGGTCAAAACCCACCGCTTTGCCGGGTCCGATATTGGTGGTACCCGCCGGCCAGCCCTTCCTGCTGGCAATCACTTTGCCGCTGGCGTCCTTGGCCTGGATCTCGATCTGTGCAGCGGCAGCTTCGGCACAGTGGCTAACCAATTGCCCCTTCATACTCATTCTGGAGCCGAGGCCGGTGGAACCGGCGGCGACCTCGAAGTCCTGGATGGTAAAATCGCCTGCCGAGCAGGCTGCGTGTGCCAGGGGAGCGGCGAGAAACAGGGCGGAGGCGAGCAGAATGTTTTTCATCTCAGGTTATCTCTTCAAACAAGGGTGATGCCTTTTAAGCGGCCGAGCGCCGGAAAACTTTAGAGTGGTCGCCCAGCTGGGCGACGGTGGGCGCGTCGGCGCACATCCCATGACCGGGCCGCGAGCAGTCGCCATCCGGCAGGTTCCACTCGCTGCAGACCACCTGCGTGCATTCACCATGGCGACATGGTTTGCATGCTGTGGGGCTCGTAGTGGACTGGACGGCCCAGGTCAAATTGAACTGCATTGCGGGGCGCGCTATCTGTGGTCCCGAACGGCTAGCTCGTCTTGCTTGGCGATCACGGTTCCGCCGGTGTCCTGGGTCGGCCATTCGATGTGCGCAGCGGCAGCATCGGCGGGTGGTTCACCTATTGGTCTTTCATGATCGCATGGGTGCACATCCCGTTAGAGCCGGGGCTGATGGCGAAATCCTTGATGATGGAATCGGTGTCGAAGCCGTTTGCGTTTGACGCGATCGGGGCGAACAGGCACCGGACGAAAACAAACAGCGCCGGAATCAATGGTGAAGTGCGACACGCCAAGTGGGGTTGGAGCGGGCCGGGTGCCGCGGCCCGAGTAGCCCCGCCTGCAAGTGGACTCGCCATGCCTATCTCGGGAAAAAGGCCACGCCGGGCCCTGTTCGACCACGGTTGCTGCGACCTCGACGGTTGGGCTGCGCTTGGAGCGTTCCGGCGTCACTTTGAACTTGGGACAAACGTGGCGGCAGGATCGTTCGTTCAGCTTTCACGAAATTCCCGTCGGCGCGGGAAACTGCAGCGTTATGCGTAATCCCCGGGGCGCGGCGGCACCGAAGGCCACGATCGCCTGATGCCGGGCCGCGATCTGCTGGACGATGGCCAGGCCCAGTCCGGTGCCCCCCTCGCCTGAGCCAGGCGCGCGGAAGAATCGTTCGCCCAGCCGCGACGCCATTTCCGCCGCAACACCGGGTCCGTTGTCTTCCACTTGCAATAAAATACCTTCGTGCAGGAGGTGAGACACACTGACGGTGACGCGCGCGCCGTGCCCGGCGTAGCGCAACGCGTTGTCGATCAGATTGTCCAACAACTCATGCAGCGTCTCGGCGTCCCCAAGCACGACGGCGGCATTCCCGGGGCCCTGGTAGCCCAGGTCGATACCCTTCTTCAATGCATCGTGTATCCGGTAGCCGATCCAGTCGGGGATCACCTTGCCCAGATCGACCGGAACGAACATCGACTTGTCTTGCCAGGGACTCTGGGCCCGCATGAGCGCAAGCAGCTGATTGGATGTTCGCGCGGTACGCTTGGTCAGCAGGTGAATGTGGTTGAGCGCATCTTTCACCGTCTCCGGGCTGGGATCGGCCAGTGCCTTTTCGACGTGCAACTGCAGCCCCGCCAGTGGCGTACGCAGTTGGTGTGCTGCATCGGCAATGAAGCGCTCCTGCAACAACAGGACCGCCCGCAGACGCTCGAACAGGGCGTCGATGGTACGCGTGAGAGGAAGGATTTCACGCGGAACGTCCGCTGCGCTGATCGGCGCCAGTTCGTGCTCGCGTGCGGCGAGGCGATCTGTCAGCGGCTGAAGAATACGCAAGCCGCGGGTCACTCCCAACCACACCAGCGACATCATGCCAAGGATCAGAAGGGATTGCAGTGGCACGGTCAGTAACAGGATCTGCCTTGCCTGGTTGTGCCGATCGCGCAGGTTTTCGGCGATGGTGACGGTCAGAACCTCCTGCGGATCCCCATTCGAACTCAAGCTGAGTGCGGCCGCCCGAAGCGGTTTGCCGTCGATGCTGGAATTGAACAGCCGCGGCCTCTCGTCAGATGGCGGAACCTTGGGTTGAGGAAATGCGCCATTCCCGCTGAGCAAACCCCGCCGGGTGCTTCGAACAGTGTAGTAATTGTGTCCACTCGGATCGTTTTCGAGCAGAAAACGCGCTTCCTCCGGCAGGTCTCCGGCGATCCGTTCGGACCGATACATCTGCGCCAAGGTGCGAACGTCATTGCTCAGGTCGTTGTCGTGGACGCGGTTGGCATAGCCCAGAGCCACCAGATAGGTCACGACGGCATCAGCCACAAGCAGGGTCAGCATCGGCACCAGCAGGAACAGCAACAGGCGCCGACGCAGGCTGGGCGAACCTATCGCCCTGGACGGATCAGCCATGGTCGCCTTCTTCCAGCAGATAACCCAGGCCACGGATGGTGCGAATACCGGCGCCACTGCCCCTGAGCTTCCGGCGCACCCGATGAATGGCGATGTCCAGGCCGTTGTCGGTCAGGTCCTGGTCCCAGCTGCACAAGGCTTCCACCAGCTGGGCGCGACTGGTGACGCGATGCGAGCGCGCGGCAAGTGCCTCGATCAAACCGAACTCACGCGCGGTCAGTTCGAGCGGCGCATCGCCGATCCACACGCGGTGACCGGGAATATCGAGACGCAGCCTCCCGATGTGCAGATGAGTCGCGCCGTGGCTCACCGATCGACGCAGCAAGGCACGGACACGCGCCTCGAATTCGGCAATCGCGAACGGCTTGACCAGATAGTCGTCCGCTCCTAGGTCCAGGATGCGAATGCGATCGTTGAGTGCTTCCCGTGCGGTGATCACCAGCACGGGAATGGAAGCACGTCTGCTGCGAAGCCGGCGCAGAACTTCGCTGCCGTCTAGACGCGGCAACCCGAGGTCGAGAATCAGCAGGTCATATTCGACGTCAGACAACGCCAGATCAGCCTCGATGCCATCAGCCACGTGATCGACGGCGTGCGAATGGCTGCGCAAGGTGGCGACCGTGGCGGCTGCGATCGATGAGTCATCTTCGACGAGAAGGATGCGCATGGGAAAGACGTTCCTGGTGGAAGCTCTTGGGGCAGGGAGTGATGCCGTTTGCGTGATCAGCGGAACGGTTCAAAGTATGGGCGAACCGGCCGATCTCCTCGAGTTTCATCTATTCGCCGGATGCGTGCGGACTTGCCCGACGTGAGCAAGCAGGTAACCGGTGCAGTCGCGGCTGAAGCAGCAGGCGAGGAAAACACCCACGCGCTCCTTCTCGCGCTGGCACCGCTGCCATGACAGCTTCGGGCCAGTCTGCGACCCATCGGCTTAGCAACCACTGATGCCTGACCTTTGTGATGCTGGCGGCTTCTTTGGATTCGCGCAAAAACCATTGCGACACTGGCATGCGCTCCACGGGTGCGTGGAAAGCTGGCCGAAAGAGGCGTCGTCCACACTGGTATGGTGGCGTCTACTCTCATTTGAACTCTCATTTGGAGATCACCCGCATGGCTTTTCGGCATGTCTTTTTTCTTCTCGCCGCGGTCATTTCCCAGCCTGCCTGGTGCTCGGGCGGGCCGTTCGGCATCGACCATCGGCTGCACTACGACAACAGTGGTATCTGGGCGCGTGGCGACCAGAAGGCATTGATGTACGGCACGGTCCTGACCGTCGCCGGTGGTGCGCTGGTATTCGGTGACAATGACAAGCTGGGCGACACCTTCTGGCGCTCGGTCGACTCCATCGTCGTCACTAGCGTGGCGACCACGGCGATGAAATACACCTTCCGGCGTGAACGCCCGTCGGAAACGAGCGACCCCAACCGCTGGTTCAAGAGTTCTGGCAACCAGAGCTTTCCCAGCGGCGAAGTGGGGCTCATCTCGGCGGCGGTAACGCCTTTCATCGTCAACTACGGCGGCGACCATCCCGCCGTCTACGCGCTGGCGATATTGCCTGTCTATGACGCGGTGGCGCGGATGAAGGTGCACGGTCATTGGCAAAGCGATGTTCTAGTCGGGGCCGCCATTGGCGTAGGCGTGGGAATCTGGTCCTCTCGAAGAGAATCGCCCTTGATTCTGGGATGGTTGCCAGGCGGATTCCAGGTGGGTTTCGTACATCACTTCAAGCCCTGACAGACGGCGAGGGTCGGCAGAAAGCCTGGATCGGTGAGCGAGCGGTGGATCCGCTCAATACTGCCGGGCGATGGCAGCCAGCAGCTGACCATTGAGTGCGTGTTGTTGTTCCCACCAGCGGGTCAGGTCCTGATACTTCACCGTGGGCTGCGAGTCCATGGCGGCCATTCGGCGTTTCCACCAGCTGCGGTAGCTGTAGGCGGAAATTTCGCCGGTGATGTCACTGCCAACCAGGCCGCCGATGCTACCGATGATGGCCAGAGCCTGGTCGAGCGTCAGCTCGCCCTGGTCCCAGTTGGTGCGCGCGATATCCTCGGCGAACACGTCCTTGTCGATCGACAGGTAAGTGGGCTGTGGTTCCCTTTGTTGCATCAGGCAGAACGCGTCCGCCATGGCACCAAGGTCGTCGAAATTGTGGAAGGCATGGTCGAGCCCCAGTCGCCTGGCCCAGCTCACGTCGATGCCCGCGCTCCAGTAGCTCAGCCGGCCCTGGCGCAGCGGGGTCAGGTAGTTCTCCCAGGCGTGGCCGCCGCCGATGTCGCTGGAACGGATGCCCACCACGTGCACATGGCTTACCTGCGGCATGCGTGCCACGCGTCGGACCCATGAGCCACAGTGCACGCCGAACGGATAGCGCATGTTGTCCGGGTGATTGTCCAGAACCACCACCTGGAACGGCCGGGTGGATGTCACGCGCTCGATCAGTGGCCAACTCAGATGGTGAAAGTCGCCGCTGCCGAGCATGACCGTGCCGTGGTCGCACGGCAGCGTGTCTTTCAGTACCTGTCGGAATCGTCTCAACGTACCCAGCGAGCAGCCGAAACGCAGCGGTTCCTGCCAGTGTTCGAGCGGAATCACCAGCCGCTGCGGTAGCGGGCCGACGGAGTTGTCGATGTCCAGAACAACGGTCGGATTCATGTGGGCTCCATCGCGGCATGCGGTTGCAGGGGATCGCCTTCGAACAGGTGCGACAGCCGCCGGAAGGCGAATCGGAGCACCGGGTTGCGCACGTATACCGCATGCCGCGTGATGGAGAATTGGGCCCCCAGCTGACGCTTGATGTCGGGATCGGTCCACCCGGCCACGTAGTGGCTCAGGCCTTTCCGTCGAGCGTACTCCAGGTTCTCCATCCAGCTCACGACATAAAGGCTGTGTTCGTGCGCCTGCGGATAGGCAAAGCCGATGTACTTGTCGACCAGTTTGCCGTCGTGTTCGTAGCACAGATTCCAGCCGATCAGGGCGCCGCCGTGGCGGTAAGTGAATACAAGGCCGGCGCTGGTACTGTCTTGCAACAAAGCTCGGAAGAACGCTGCGCCAAGCAGGTCGAAGTGGATCTCGCTCTGGTCGTACACGTTGCGGTAAAGCGTATGGAATTCGGCCAGCACGGCATCGTCGTGGAACATCGCCGCACCGGTGCGGATGCAGTCGATGTCCAGCCCATCGTGCGCGCGCAATTTGCGCCGGATATTCTTGCGCCGGCTGTGTGACAAC
>JALYXN010000557.1 GCA_030947085.1 Pseudomonadota bacterium
GAAGCGGGCTTCCTCACTAACGCCAGTGTCTTCAACCTGACCACGCTGCCGCCACGGCTGCTGGTGATCGGCGGCGGTCCACTGGGCTGCGAACTGGCACAGGCGTTCCGGCGACTGGGGTCGCGCGTCACCATCGTGCAGGATCTGCCGTTGTTTCTTGAGCGCGAGGAGCGCGATGCGGCGCAAACCCTTTCCGATGCGTTCGCCCGCGACGGGATCGAGGTACGCCTCAATACGCAAGCCGTCGGCGTGCGGCTGACGAACGGCGAAAAACAGGTCGATCTGATCAGCGACGACTACCACAGCACGATCACCGTCGACGCCATCCTGACCGGTGTCGGTCGCCGCCCCAACGTGCAGGGACTCGCGCTGGAAAACGCCGGCGTGGGTTATGACGAGATCACCGGCATCGTCGTCGACGATCAGCTGCGCACCAGCAATCCGCGCATCTATGCCGCCGGCGATGTCTGTCTGCAACGTCAGTACACCGACATTGCCAGCGCCTCGGCGCGCCTCGCGGTACGCAATGCGCTGCTGAAAGGGCGCGAGCGGCTGAGCAAGCTGATTGTGCCGTGGTGCACCTACACCGATCCGGAAATCGCCCACGTCGGCATGTACGTGCGCGAGGCCAACCGGCGCGGCATACCGGTGAAAACCTTTACCGTGCCGATGCACGAAATCGATCGGGCGGTCACCGACGGTGAGCAGGAAGGCTTCGTCAAGATTCACATCCGCGACGGCAGCGACACCATTCTCGGCGCCACCATCGTGGCCAGCCGCGCCGGCGACCTGATCAACGAGATCACCCTGGCGATGGTGGCCGGCATCGGCCTGCGCACCTTGTCGAAAGTCATCCACGCCTATCCCACTCGCGGCGAAGCCATTCGCGAGGCGGCCATGGCATACAACAACACGCGGATCACATCGAGGGTCAAGGCGCGCATCAAACGCTGGCTGCGGCACTGATCGTAAAAGCCTGCTGTCACGCCGACTTACCGGTGTCATTCGTAAACTCCTCGTTTGCAACTCGCATCACTTCACACAAGGACACGGTATGGAACTTGGCATGGTGGGTCTCGGGCGCATGGGTTCGAACATGGCGCAGCGTCTGCTCAAGGACGGGCACAAGGTAACCGGTTACGATCCGAACGCGGCTGCACGCCAGGCGCTGAAGCGCAGAAAGGGCGGCGCCTCGGCCTCGCTCGAGGCGCTGGTCGCCGCCTTGCCCGCACCCCGCGTGGTCTGGCTCATGGTGCCGGCGGGCAGCATCACCGACCAGACGGTCGATGCCCTGAAGGAACTGCTGGACAAGGGCGACACCGTCATCGACGGCGGCAACTCCAACTACAAAGACACCTTGCGCCGCGCTGCCGACTACGCCGACAGCGGCCTGAATTATGTCGACTGTGGCACCAGCGGCGGCGTGTGGGGGCTGAAGGAGGGCTACAGCATGATGATCGGCGGCGACTCGAAAGTCGTCGGCAAGCTGAAGCCGATCTTCCAGACGCTGGCGCCGGGCAAGTCCAAGGGCTGGGGCCATGTCGGTCCGGTCGGCTCCGGCCATTTCGTCAAGATGGTCCACAACGGCATCGAGTACGGCATGATGCAGGCCTATGCCGAAGGCTTTTCGGTGCTCAAGCACAAGACCGATTTCGACCTTGATCTGGCCCAGGTCGGCGAGATCTGGCGCTACGGCAGCGTGGTGCGTTCATGGCTGCTTGAATTGGCCACCGACGCCCTGGGCAAGAACCCGACCCTCGACGGCATCGCCCCGTTCGTCGCCGATTCCGGTGAAGGTCGCTGGACGGTCGACGCCGCGATCGAACTCAACGTGCCCATTCCGGTGATTACCCTGTCGCTGATGGAACGCTTCCGCTCGCGCGACGATGACTCCTTTTCCGACAAGCTGCTCGCCTCGATGCGCAACGAATTCGGCGGGCACGCGATCAAGAAAGAATAAGTCTGCAGCGGTTGCCTTGCCGGCGCCGGCATTGACGTACTGCGCATTCTCGAGGTGTACATGAACGCCCTTGTGCAGTCATCCACAGCTGGCATCATTTTTGGGAATGGGATGAAACTGCGGTAGGTAGAACGCAATCAAGGTAGCGGGAAGCATTTCGGGGTGCCCGTGCGCCCGTACGGCTGACTCTCAACGTGATGGTAGGAGCGCACCCTGTGCGCGAATGCTCCGGCGTAACCCAGGTGATGATCTCGTACGGATCCTTGATGTCGCAGGCTTGCAGTGCACGCCATTGGCGGCGTTGATTCCGACCGTGTCGGGTCATCTCACAACGGCGCTCGTGATGTTCAGCGCTGGAACGTCAACTACGGTGGGGTCGTCGTCGCCTTGTCGGCGCCAAGGGAAGGCCAACCATGAGAGGACGGCGGAGAAAGTTCAACGATTGGCGCGAACCGAGTCGCCGCGTTGCGATCCTGGTGGTGGTGATAAGTGGCCACCTCGGTTTGCTGATGTTGTTGCGGTTCGCGCTTTTCTATCGGACCCCGGCGCCAGTCGTTAAAAATGGCCGGCACGTGCTTGAGCTCCGCTTTTTGCAGGCACCGCGGCGGTCGTCATCGAATCCGGTATTACCGCCGCGTCCTTTGACCGCACCGGTTAGGCACAGTCGGAAGGCGCTATCGACAACGTCGTCAGAACCGCCAGCAGGCCGACATGTCGCCCACGCCGACGCGCCGCCTCATGCAACGCTGCCGGCCAGTGCATCAAATCTGCATACGAAGACGCAAAATTCCCCGATCGATGGAGGCTTTCAGGCGCGGCTGCACGGTGCGCAACGCTCCTATTCCGTTCACGGCGTGCCCGGATCGGATTCGCCCGTTGCACCCGGCATCCATTTGGTCGCCCCCATGAGTCAGGGCATCGGCGCAGTGATGCGCCTCACTCAACGCGCTTTTGGCATTGAAAACAGTCACTGCATCGATGTCGATGTATGGCGCCATCTCACGCCACAGGAGCTGAGCGCACGACATATCTCGCCAGGCGAGGTGAGCAAGGTTGATCAGAAATACCATTGCAATAAACCGCCGGGATTGAGTTTCTAGTCGTCCGAGGCTAAAAAGAGTTCCTCGCCAGACGCATCACCCATGAGAGATTTACTTTCTCAAGCGTCCCCGCCCGATCAAGACTCGCCAGAGATGCTCGGCAATATTCACCCCAGCCGCAACAATTTCCGCACTGCCGCCAGATTGCGTCGACTGATCTCAGGCGTGAAATCCACGCCATCCAGGCGCGCCAGCACGCGACCATCCGTCAAGGTTTTGATGCCGATCAGTC
>JALYXN010000499.1 GCA_030947085.1 Pseudomonadota bacterium
ACCGGCAGATGCCATACCGCTATTTTCCAGGATTTATCACGATGAAAACCGCTTTCCAGTTCCTGCTCTTCATGCTGATCGCCGTGCTGGTGATTTTCATGGCCATCATGCTCGGCGATTCCGGCGCCTGGTATTTCGCGTGGCTGATCGGCACCGCGATGATCGTGCTGATCGCCGCCGCGGGCGGCGCCCTGCTGGACGCGCAGGACGAGCGGGCGCGAAGCCTGAAGTCCTGAGGCAAGGTCGCTCGCCATGTCTGTCCAAGCCACCAAATCGCCAGGGAGCGTGCCACCGGAAAACATCGCGCCGCACTGGCTGCGGGCGCAGGCCCGACCGCTGCGACGACTGCTGGCCGCCGGCGTCGCTGCAGGTAGCGCGCAGGCGCTACTGATGTGCGGCGGTGCGTGGCTGATTGCCCACGTATTGTCGCAGGCGATCTTTGCCCATCGCCCGCTTGCCACGTTGTGGCCGGCACTGGCCGGGATCGTGCTGATCGCCGCCTTGCGCGCCGGGCTGATGATCAAGCAGCGGACCGTGCAGTTCGATGCGGGTAGCCGGATCGTGGCGCAGGTGCATCGCCAACTGGACCAGCGCATGCAGGCCCGTGGCCCGCGGTGGGCCGCCCGCCAGTCCAGCGGCGATGTGGTCACGCGCATGGTCGACGGGGTGGATGCACTGGCGCCCTATTACTCGGGTTATTTGCCGCAGATGTATCTGTCGCTGATCGTGCCTGCGGTGGTGTTGTTGTGTGTACTGACGGCCGAACCCTGGTCGGCGCTGGTACTGCTCGGATGCACCCCGTTGCTGCCCGTCTTCATGGTGCTGGCAGGCAAGGCCGCCGCCGCGGCCAGTGAGCGCCGCTGGCTGCGTCTGCGCCGTCTGGGCGCCCGTTTCATGGATTCGCTGTCCGGCCTCACTACGTTGCGCCTCTACGGCGCCGCGCAACGCGAACAACGCATCCTGGCCGCGGCGGGGGACGCCTACCGCCGCGACACCATGGCCGTGCTGCGCATCGCCTTCCTCTCGGCGCTGGTGCTGGAATTTTTTGCTACCGTCAGCATTGCCGTGATCGCCGTGATGATCGGCTTTCGCCTGCTCGCCGGTACGTTGGCGTTCGAGCCCGGCATGTTCGCGCTATTGCTGGCACCGGAATTTTTCGCCCCCTTGCGCGCGCTCGGTACTCAGCGGCATCAGCGCATGGAAGCCACCGCCGCGGCCGAGGGCGTGCTGGAGCTACTGGCGAGCGAAGACCACGTCGACCCGAGCGCCGTGCCTCGCTCCGCCACGCGCCCGCCCACACGGCATGCACCGGACATTGACTTTGACGGGGTCAGCTTTGGCTATGGCGATCGAGATGTATTCGATGGCGTCGAGTTGCACATCGCCGCCGGCATGCGCCTGACCCTGGTCGGCGAAAGCGGCAGCGGCAAGAGCACCCTGCTGAATCTGCTGATGGGCTTCGCCTCGCCCCAGCGCGGCCGCATCCTGGTCGACGGCGTGGACCTGGCTACCATCGACCCCGCCGCGTGGCGCGCCATGATCATGTGGGTCTCGCAGCGACCGTACGTTTTTCATGGCAGCGTGCGCGAGAACATCCTTATCGCACGCCCCGACGCCGACGAACTCAGCCTGCGCCGCGCGCTGCAATTCGCCTCGCTGGAACCAGTGATCGCCCGCCTGCCGCAGGGACTGGAGACGCTGCTCGGCGAGCGCGGCGCCGGGCTTTCCGGTGGTGAGTTCCAGCGACTGGCACTGGCGCGTGCGTGGTTGCGCGATGCACCGGTGCTGTTGCTGGATGAACCGACCCAGCACCTCGATGCCCATACCGCTCACCTCGTGACGCAGGCACTGGACCGCTTCGGACAAGGTCGTACGGTGATTCGCGTCGCCCATCGACTGGATGATCTGGGCGATGACGAGACCATCGCCGTCCTGGCGCGCGGACACGTAGTGGAAACGGGCCGGGCCGGCGCACTGCGCGCGCAATCCGGACCCTACGCAACGCTGCTTACCGCCGACAGCAGCCCATGAAAACGACAACGAAAACACAATCTCCCGTCGCAGCGACCGCCCGGCCCAGCACGCCATGGCGACGCCTGTTCGTGCTGCTGCGGGAGGATCGTCCACGCATGTTGGCCGGCGCCCTCGCGGCAGTGCTCAGTACCGCGGCGGGAATTGCCCTGCTTGCGGTGTCCGGTCATTTCATCACCAACATGGCGCTGGCTGGCGCTGGCGGACTGGCGATCAATTACTACACACCGGCCGCGTTGATACGGGTCTTCGCGATCCTGCGCACCGGTGGCCGTTACGTCGAACGACTGATTACCCACGACGCCACCCTGTCGATTCTGGCCCGTCTGCGCTGCTGGCTTTTTGCACGACTGATACCGCTGGCCCCAGCCGCGCTGGGCACGCTGGGCAGCGCCGAGTTGTATTCGCGCATCCGTGCCGATATCGATACGCTGGAGCACGCCTATCTGAGCGTGATGAAACCGGTCGCTGTGGCGCTGCTGACCTCGCTCGGTGTGATCGGCGTCACCGCCTGCTATGCGCCGTGGCTGGCGCTGATGCTAGCCGTGCTGTACGCGGCAGCGGGCATGCTGCTGCCCTGGTGGACGTTGCGTCGCGGCAATCGGCCCGGCCGCATCGCCGACGAACTGGCCGAGTCGATGCGCTGGCAGATTGCCGATGGGCTGCGCGGTCGCGCCGAGCTGACCCTGTTCGGCGCCGAAGCCGCTCATGGCGAACGCCTTGCCGCCACTCTGGCCGGTCGCCAGCAGGCGCTGCGCCAGCTGCAACGGCTGCAGGTGATCGCCGATGCCGGCGTCACCTCGCTGGTGCAAGTGGCCTGCGCCGGGGCGCTCGGACTTGGCATCTGGGCCTTGCGCCACGCCGCGCTGGGCGGTGCGGAGC
>JALYXN010000098.1 GCA_030947085.1 Pseudomonadota bacterium
GCGAGCGTCGCTACATCATCGCGCCCAAGGGCGTGCAGGTGGACGATCGTCTGGTGTCGGGTCGTGAGGCGCCGATCAAGGCTGGCAACTGCCTGCAGCTGCGCAACGTGCCGATGGGTAGCACCATCCATTGCATCGAGCTGCGTCCCGGCAAGGGCGCGCAGATTGCTCGCAGTGCCGGAGCATCGGTGCAGCTGGTTGCGCGTGAAGCAGGCTACGCCACCTTGCGTCTTCGCTCCGGCGAGATGCGTCGTGTGTCGGTCGACTGCCGTGCCACCATCGGCGAAGTCGGCAACGGCGAGCACAGCTTGAAGAAGCTGGGCAAAGCCGGCGCCAAGCGCTGGCTGGGTATTCGTCCGACCGTTCGCGGTGTGGTGATGAACCCGGTCGACCACCCGCACGGCGGTGGTGAAGGCAAGACTTCAGGTGGTCGTCATCCGGTCAGCCCATGGGGCACACCGGCCAAGGGCTACAAGACCCGTAACAACAAGCGCACGCAGCAGTTCATCGTGCGTCGTCGTACCAAGTAACAGGAAGCCGACATGCCGCGTTCTCTGAAGAAAGGTCCGTTCGTCGACCTTCACCTCGTAAAGAAGGTGGAAGCTGCGGTTTCCGCCAACAACAAGCGTCCGATCAAGACTTGGTCGCGCCGCTCGATGATCCTGCCGGAAATGGTCGGTTTGACCATCGCCATTCACAACGGCCGTCAGCACGTGCCCGTTCTGATCAACGAGAACATGGTCGGGCACAAGCTCGGCGAGTTCGCGGTGACCCGGACGTTCAAGGGCCACGTGGCGGACAGGAAGGGCAAGTGATGAGCACTGAAGCCAAAGCGATCCTGCGTGGCGCCCGCATTTCGGCGCAAAAGGCACGCCTTGTGGCAGACCTCGTCCGCGGGCTTCCCGTGGGTCGGGCCAGCGACGTGCTCACCTATACCAACAAGAAAGCCGCGCTCCTTGTGCGCAAGGTGCTGCTGTCGGCCGTCGCCAACGCCGAGAACAATCTCGGTGCTGACGTGGACGAATTGAAGGTATCCAGCATCTTTGTCGACGAAGGTCCGACAATGAAGCGCATGCACGCCCGCGCCAAAGGCCGCGGTTCGCGTATTCTGAAACGCTCCAGCCACATTACTGTGGTTGTTGGCAACTGACTGAGGGTATAGACGATGGGTCATAAAGTTCATCCCACCGGTATCCGCCTCGGCATTGCCAAGGATTGGAACTCGAAGTGGTACGCGAACAAGCGCGATTACGCCCTGTATCTGGTGGCGGACATCAAGGTTCGCAACATGCTCAAAAAGAAGTTGGCCCAGGCCGGCATCTCCCGCATCCAGATCGAGCGTCCGGCCAAGACCGCACGCGTGACGATCCACACCGCCCGTCCGGGCGTGGTGATCGGCAAGAAGGGTGAGGATATTGAGAAGCTGCGCAAGGAAGTCAGCGACATGATGGGCGTTCCGACGCACATCAACGTCAGCGAAGTGCGCAAGCCGGAGCTGGATGCCACGCTGGTTGCCGAATCAATCGCGCAACAGCTGGAGCGTCGCATCATGTTCCGCCGCGCTATGAAGCGCTCGGTTGGCAACGCGATGCGTCTGGGCGCCTTGGGCATCAAGATCAACGTGTCCGGTCGACTGAACGGTGCCGAGATTGCTCGTTCCGAGTGGAGTCGCGAAGGTCGGGTGCCGCTGCACACGCTGCGCGCTGACATCGATTACGGCGTGGCCGAGGCGAAAACCACGTACGGCATCATCGGCATCAAGGTTTGGATCTACAAGGGCGAGATCTTCGATCTGGCTGCTGCCAGCCAGGAATCGAAAGATGATTCTTCGCAGCCGCGCCGCGAAGGTGGTGAAGGTCGTCGTAATGACTCGCGTCGCGAGGCCGGTGACGGCCGCCGCGAGCGGTCTGCGAAGTAAGGAGAGTTGCCATGTTGCAACCTAAGCGAACCAAATACCGCAAGCAGTTCAAGGGCCGTAACGATGGTCTGGCGCAGTGCTCCAATCTCGTCAGCTTTGGCGAGTACGGCCTGAAGGCGACGACCCACGGCGCATTGACTGCCCGTCAGATCGAAGCTGCCCGTCGTTGCATCACTCGTTTTGTGAAGCGTGGTGGCAAATTGTGGATCCGCGTGTTTCCGGACAAGCCGATCACCAAGAAGCCAATCGAAGTCCGCATGGGCGCGGGCAAGGGCAGCGTCGAGTTCTGGGTCGCACCGGTCCAGCCTGGTCGCATGCTTTATGAAATCGAGGGCGTTGATGAGTTGACGGCACGCGAGGCGTTTCGCCTTGCCGCCGCCAAGCTGTCGGTGCAGACACAGTTTGTGACACGGGCGGTGATGTGATGGCCAGCAAAGAGATCAATAACCAGTCGGCCGACGAGCTGAAGCAGCATTTGCTGGACCTGCGCAAGGAACAGTTCAATCTGCGCATGCAAAAAGGTTCCGGCCAGCTCACTCAGCCGCACCAGCTTCGCCGCGTTCGGCGTGACATCGCCCGCACGAAGTTCGTGCTCGGCGGCAAGAAGTAAGGGACGGCCGACATGAGCGATAATAAAATTCAAGAAGCACAGATTCAAACCGAAAAGAAGCAGGCGCGTACCCTCGAAGGTCGCGTCACCAGTAACAAGATGGACAAGACCGTGACGGTCCTGATCGAGCGCCAGGTGCAGCATTGGCTGTTGGGCAAGATCATTCGCCGTTCAACCAAGCTGCATGCTCAGGATGAGCTGGGTGCCAACGAGGGTGACCTCGTGCGCATCGCCGAATGCCGGCCGCTGTCCAAGACCAAGCATCATCGCGTGGTTGAAATCATCACACGCGCCAACGTCTAAGGGAGGGTGCAAGCATGATCCAGGTACAAAGCACGCTCTCCGCAGCGGATAACAGCGGCGCGAAGTTGGTGATGTGCATTAAGGTGCTCGGCGGATCCAAGCGCCGTTACGCCGCCATCGGTGACGTGATCAAAGTCACCGTGAAGGATGCCATTCCTCGCGGCAAGGTAAAGAAAGGCGAGGTTTACAACGCCGTGGTGGTTCGTACCGCCAAGGGTGTACGCCGTCCCGATGGCTCGCTGATCCGTTTCGACGGCAATGCAGCGGTGCTCCTCAATAACAAGCTCGAGCCGATCGGCACCCGTATTTTCGGGCCGGTTACCCGCGAGCTGCGCAGTGAGAAGTTCATGAAGATCGTCTCGCTTGCGCCCGAAGTGCTCTGAGCGGAGATCACATAAATGAACCGTATCCGAAAGGGTGATCAGGTCGTCGTGATCACCGGCAAAAACAAGGGTCAACGCGGCGATGTGCTGCGTGTTGCGGGCGATCGTGCATTCGTCTCCAACGTGAATCTGATCAAGCGTCACACCAAGCCGAACCCGCAGGCCAACCAGGCTGGCGGTATCGTCGAACGTGAAGCTTCGATCCATCTCTCCAACGTGCAGCTGTTCAACCCCGCCACGAACAAGGGTGAACGCGTCGGCACCAAAACGCTCGAAGATGGGCGCAAGGTACGCGTGTTCCGTTCGAATGGCGAGGTCGTGGACGCGTAAGGAACTCATCATGACGCGCCTTGAAAATTTTTATAAAGAGCAGGTAGTTGCCAAGCTCACCGAGCAGTTCGGCTACCAGAACGTGATGCAGGTTCCCCGCATCACCAAGATCACGCTGAACATGGGCGTGGGCGAAGCGGCCGGCAACAAGAAGGTTCTGGAAAATGCGGTGGCCGATATGGCCAAGATCGCGGCCCAGAAACCGATCACGACCAAGGCACGGGTTTCCGTTGCCTCGTTCAAGATCCGCGACGGCTGGCCGATCGGTTGCAAGGTGACTTTGCGCCGCGCCCAGATGTGGGAGTTCCTTGATCGCCTGATCAATGTCTCGCTGCCGCGCGTTCGCGATTTCCGTGGTGTTTCGGCCAAGGCGTTTGATGGTCGCGGCAACTACAACTTCGGTGTCAGGGAACAGATCATTTTCCCCGAGATCGAATTCGATCAGGTTGACGCGCTGCGTGGCATGGATATCTCCATTACCACCACCGCCAAGACCGATGACGAGGCAAAAGCCTTGTTGACGGCGTTCAGCTTTCCTTTCCGTAATTGATAGGCGCGTAATCCATGGCCAAGACATCAATGGTGAACCGCGATCTCAAGCGGGCCAAACTCATCGAGAAATATGCGGCGAAGCGTGCTGCACTGAAGGCAATCGTGTTGAGCCCCACCGCCTCTTACGAGGAAAAGATGGAGGCCCAGGGCGGTTTGCAGAAATTGCCGCGTGATGCCAGCCCGGTGCGTCTGACCACGCGCTGCGCACTGACCGGACGTCCGCGAGCGGTGTATGCCAAGTTCGGACTCGGCCGCAACAAGTTGCGTGAGGCGACCATGCGCGGAGACGTCCCGGGTCTGCGCAAGGCCAGCTGGTAAGTAACACTATGCAGAGTCAGTCTGCGGGCGCTGCCCCACGCTGACTCGACCGATCGCACCGTTGTGCGCTCGGAGATGCGGTTTTCGCATCGAGATTCGCTAAGTTTCGGAAATGCTGATATAGTCGGCGGTCTGCGCAAGGCAGGCCGATACTTTGGTCGGCTCACAATTTGATTGATTTCCGGTCTTATCGGATATCGGTGTCCTCTGAAGGATGTTTTCATGAGCATGACTGATCCCATCGCCGATCTGTTTACGCGCGTCCGCAATGCCCAGGCAATGGGCAAGCCGGCCGTTCGTATGCCGTCGTCGAAACTGAAGTTGGCGATCGCCAAACTTCTGAAAAGCGAGGGTTATATCCTCGACGCGAATACCGCTACCGAAGAAGGCAAGCCGGTGCTTGAGCTCAAGCTCAAGTATTTCGAGGGTCTTCCCGCTATCGAGACCATTTCCCGTGTCAGCCGTTCTGGCCTTCGCGTATATCGCGGCAAGGACGAGCTTCCGAAAGTTCTCGGCGGCCTGGGTATTTCGATCATCTCGACTTCTGCTGGTCTGTTGACCGATGCGCAGGCCCGTGCAAAGGGTCTGGGCGGCGAAGTCATCGGCCAAGTGGCATAAGGAGTCCTTCGATGTCACGTGTAGCCAAACAACCCATTACTTTGCCCAAGGGTGTCGAGATGAATGTCGGCAACGACAGCATCTCGGTAAAAGGCCCGAAAGGTACGTTGAGCGTTCACCATCTGCCCGGCGTCACCGTGACGGTCGACAACGGTGTGGCGAACATCAATCTCGCCGAAGATTCAGACCACAAGTTCGGCGGCACCGCTCGCGCCTTGCTTTTCAACATGGTCACCGGCGTTTCCACTGGCTACGAGCGTAAGCTTGAGCTGGTCGGCGTCGGCTACCGTGCTGCCATGCAGGGCAAGTCGCTGAATCTGAGCCTGGGCTTTTCGCACCCGGTAGTTTTCGACGCGCCGGAAGGCATCAGCATCGAAACCCCGACCCAAACCGAGGTCCTGATCAAAGGCGCTGACAAGCAGGTCGTTGGTCAGGTTGCAGCCAAGATTCGTGCGTTCCGTCCACCGGAGCCCTACAAGGGCAAGGGTGTGCGTTATGCCGGCGAGAAGATCACCATGAAGGAAGCCAAGAAGGCATAAGTAAGTGGTCAGGTAAGCAGGGGATGCATTTGCCCTCCGTACTTGACGCGCCGAAAAAGCCCATCCGCTTTCTGGAGATATCACGATGAACAAGAACGAAAATCGCCTGCGTCGCGCCAAGTCCACCCGCTGCCATATCCGCAAGTTGGCGGTAGCGCGGTTGTCGGTGCATCGCACGGGCCAGCATCTCTATGCGCAGGTGTTTGATGCCTCTGGTTTGAACGTGGTGGCTGCTGCCTCTACGTTGCAGAAGTCCGTTTCCGACGGTCTCAAGGGCACCAAGAATCTGGCCGCTGCGGCAGCGGTTGGCAAGGCCGTCGCCGAGCGGGCGAAGGCTGCAGGTATCGAGTCGGTGGCATTCGATCGCTCCGGCTTCCGCTATCACGGTCGCATCCAGGCGCTCGCCGATGCGGCGCGCGACGCGGGACTGAAGTTCTAAGAAGTACCTGGTTTCCGGATGGCCTTCGGGCTGTCCTGATTTCCATAGAGTCACCTACAACTCCAAGCGGCTCAGCCGCAAGCAAAGTCCCAGTTCGCTGGGCACATGGAAAAAATCATGTCTTCTAATGATCGCGAAAATTCCGACGGCCTGCTCGAGAAGTTGATAGCCGTCAACCGCGTGGCCAAGACCGTCAAGGGTGGCCGCCAGATGAGTTTCACCGCGCTAACCGTCGTCGGTGATGGCGAGGGCAAAGTCGGTTTCGGTTATGGCAAGGCGCGTGAAGTGCCGACCGCCATCTCCAAGGCGATGGAGCGCGCGCGCCGCCAGATGGTGAGCATCGAGCTCAACAACGGCACGCTTTGGTATGCCATCAAGGCTAACCACGGTGCGGCTCGTGTTTACATGCAGCCCGCTTCAGAAGGTACTGGCGTAATCGCCGGTGGTGCCATGCGCGCCGTGCTGGAAGTGGTCGGCGTCAAGAATGTGCTGGCCAAGGCGGTGGGTTCGCGTAACCCGATCAACCTGGTGCGTGCGACCATCAAGGGTCTGCAGGCGGTTGCGTCGCCCAAGAAGATTGCTGCCAAGCGTGGCAAGACGCTGGAAGAGGTCCTGGGCAATGACTAAGTCTCAGCCAACCGCCGACAAGACCGTGCGCGTGCGCCTGGTCAAGGGCCTGCGTGGCGTGCAGGGCCGTCATCGCCTGAGCGTCAAAGCGCTCGGACTGGGCAAAATCAACGATGTCCGTGAATTGAAGGACAGCCCGCAGGTTCGTGGCCTCATCGCCACGGTTTATTACCTTGTTCGGGTCGAGGAGTAAGCATCATGCGCTTGAATGACATTCAGCCGGCCACCGGTTCGCACAAGCCGCGTCTACGCGTCGGTCGCGGTATCGGTTCGGGCATGGGCAAGACGGCAGGTCGCGGCCACAAGGGTCAGCATGCCCGTGCCGGTGGTACCCACAAGTTCGGTTTCGAAGGCGGCCAGATGCCTTTGAATCGTCGGATGCCGAAAGTCGGCTTCCGCTCGAAGAAAAAGGTCGAGAGCCAGGAAGTGTTCCTGTATCAGCTGGCCAACCTCAAGGGTGACGTGATCGACGTCGTCGCGCTGCATCAGGCTGGCCTGATCAACAGCCGCGCGAAGCGGGTCAAGGTCGTTCTCAAGGGTGAAATCTGTCGCGCGGTGAAGTTGTCCGGTCTGCTGGCTACCGCCGGCGCCAAGGCAGCCATCGAGGCGGCTGGCGGCAGCGTGGAGTAATTGACGGTGGCTGAAGCCAAGGGCAACGCACTGGGCAAGCTAGGCAAGCTGACGGAGCTTCGTCAACGCATCTTCTTCGTGATCGGTGCGTTGATGGTATTCCGGCTGGGTTCGTTTATCCCGGTGCCCGGGGTCAATCCGGAAGCGATGACCAGTCTGGTCAACGGCAACGGTTTGATGGACATGTTCAACATGTTCTCTGGCGGCGCACTGGCGCGGTTTTCGGTGTTCGCGCTGGGCGTGATCCCGTACATCTCCGCGTCCATCGTGTTCCAGATGATGGGTTCGGTCATTCCAAGCTTGCAGGCATTGCGGAAGGAAGGCGAAGCCGGCAAGCGCAAGATGACGATGTATACGCGTTATGCCACGGTAGGGCTGGCGGCATTTCAGTCCTTCGGCATTGCGATGGCGTTGCAGGGACAGGTTGCGGCAGGTGGCGCGCCAGTCGTTTATACGCCTGGTTTCGGTTTCATCCTGTCTTCGGTGGTTGGACTTACTGCGGGCACGATGTTTCTGATGTGGCTGGGTGAGCAGATGACCGAGCGCGGTGTCGGCAACGGCATTTCGTTGCTGATCTTCGCCGGCATCGTTGCGGGTCTGCCCGGTGCGGTGGTTCATACGCTGGGGATGGCGAGTAACGGTGAGCTTTCGCTGATCAAGCTGTTGATGGTGTTTGGTCTGGCGCTCTCGGTTACGGCCTTCGTGGTGTTCATGGAGCGCGCTCAACGGCGTATCACCGTGAACTATGCGCGGAAGTCCGGCGGTCAGAAGGCCTATCAGAATCAGAGCTCGAACTTGCCACTGAAGATCAATATGGCGGGCGTTATCCCACCGATCTTCGCGTCCAGCCTGTTGATGTTCCCGGCGACGGCGGTCAGCTGGTTCAGTACCGGTCATCAGACGCGCTGGGTGCAGGATCTGACTCAGGCGCTGAGTCCCGGTAACCCGCTTTACGAAATTGTTTTTTCAGTATTGGTGATCGGTTTTGCGTTCTTCTATACGGCGATCGTTTTCAACGCCGACGAGACCGCAGACAACCTCAAGCGCTCAGGTGCGCTGATTCCGGGGATTCGCCCGGGTCGTGCCACCTCGAACTACATCGATGCGGTGATGACTCGTCTGACCGGTGTCGGTGCGTTGTATCTGGTGCTGGTGTGTCTGGTGCCATCGTTCATGCAGAATGCCTGGCATGTTCCGTTCTATTTCGGTGGTACGTCATTGCTGATTGTTGTGGTGGTGGTGATGGATTTCACGGCTCAGATCCAGGCACATCTGGTCAGTCATCAGTACGAAAGTCTGCTCAAGAAGGCCAATCTCCGCCGCAGCTGATGCTGCAAACGAGTGGTCAAGGTCGGAGGGTCGCGACACCGTGGTGTCGCAGGGCTTTCCAGTTAGGGTAATTCAGGTTAGAATTGCGCGTTTACCGCGCACGAAACGCATCGGAGAAGTACATCATGGCGCGCATCGCGGGTGTCAATTTGCCGGTCCAGAAACATGTCTGGGTTGGTCTGCAAAGCATTTACGGCATCGGTCGCAGCCGAGCCAGAAAAGTCTGCCTGGATTCTGGCGTGGTACCCACCACCCAGATCAAGTCTCTCAGTGAAGGCGAGGTGGAAAAAATCCGCCACGAGATCGGCAAGTACATCGTCGAAGGCGATTTGCGCCGTGAGGTGGGCATGGCCATCAAGCGACTGATGGATTTGGGTTGCTACCGTGGCCTGCGCCATCGTCGTGGCCTGCCGGTGCGCGGCCAGCGCACGCGTACCAACGCACGTACCCGCAAGGGTCCCCGTCGCGCGATCAAGAAGTAATTTCACTAGTGCGATCATCCGTGATCGCGAAGATCAAGAAGCGGCCATCCGTGGCCGCACTGATTAAAAAGAGCCTCAAAAATTATGGCTAAGCCGGTCAAAGCAAAGAAGAAGATCAAGCGGGTTGTCACGGATGCCGTGGCTCACGTGCAAGCTTCCTTCAACAACACCATTGTCACCATCACCGATCGTCAGGGTAATGCCTTGTCGTGGGCTACTGCCGGCGGCGCCGGTTTTCGTGGCTCACGCAAGTCGACCCCGTTCGCTGCGCAGGTTGCCGCCGAGAAGGCTGGTCGTGCTGCAGGCGAATACGGCGTGAAAACGGTGGAAGTTCGCATCAAGGGCCCCGGCCCGGGCCGCGAGTCCGCGGTGCGTTCGCTTAACGCGTTGGGCTACAAAGTGCTCAACATCATTGATGTCACGCCGATTCCGCATAACGGCTGCCGTCCTCCCAAGAAGCGTCGAGTCTAAAAATTTGTTTTTGCGATCATCCTTGATCGCGAGAATCAAAACCGGCCATCCGTGGCCGGACTATTGGAAAAGAATATGGCCCGTTATCGTGGAGCTACCTGCAAACTCGCCCGTCGTGAGGGTGCAGATCTCAGCCTGAAGAGTCCGGCGCGTGCGCTGGATTCCAAGTGCAAGCTGGAAAACAAACCTGGACAGCATGGTG
>JALYXN010000007.1 GCA_030947085.1 Pseudomonadota bacterium
CCGTCAGTTGGGTAGAGCTCGCCTTGCGCGCAGCGCAGTTGGCGCAAGTCGATACAAGCAGGCTTCATCCATGCATTGATCAACGCCGCACATCTGCAGCAAAGATGCCGCGCTACAGCGCTTTGGGCAGCAAGCGCGCGTTTGGCATGCCGCGCCTGGACGATGCCCTGGCCCGGTATCTAGCGAACCGGCCGAGGTGATCGACGGTACGACTCCGGGGTCGCCGGTAGCGCTATGACGCTGATGTTGCGATCAGTGACGACGCTCCGATACAGCCCGGAGATACGAGTTTCGGGCCTCGCTCCCGAGTAAAGCATCGACCGAACACCTGATCACTGATGCTTTTAATCGCGTAACGACATGGGTGATTTATTTCACTCTTTCTAGGCGAGGCCAATGCCAGCCTCTGATTTCCAATCAATGGACGTTCGCCATGACCAAAAATAACGATGTAGTTCCAAAAAAGTCGGGATATGACGAGCCGCAGCCGAAAGACAGGAACGGCAGCGAACGCACGCCAGACGAAGATGCGCCACGCCAAGCGCAGAACGACCCAGACGCCAAGCCAAAGCCCTCTTCTTGATGTGCTCTGCAGGAGGCCGTGTCACCGGAAGATCAAGCATATAGATTGCGTATTCGACCACGCCTTCAACCAAGAGTCTGAACTGCTCCTCGGTTCGTTTACGGGCCTCGTCAACTGCCATTCGCTTGGAGAGATCCCGCATCGTTTCGCCCGAGCCGATGAGGGCGCCGCACGCATCCCGGACTGCCTGGACGGAAACGGAAACCACAACGATGGAACCATCCTTTCGTAGAAGCTGCGCTTCGATAACCTGGCAGCCGCCCGCTTGGAAACAGGCAGTACGCGCTTTGACCAGCGTTTTTTGTTTGTTCCGGACTGGCGTAAAGCTCGGACACAGGCATCCCGACCGCCTCCTGCGAATAACCTGAAAGAATTTCGGAGCCTCGGTTCCAAGTGGCAATCTGGCGTGCCGGATCGACCAAGTAGAGTGCGATCTCTTCCACGCTCTCAATCAAGAGCCGGTAGCGTTCACTGCTTTCCATAAACACTCCCTTCGGAGGCACAGGATGAATACCGTGGTCACTTTCCGGCGCTGCAGGTCGGAGCTAACCATACTTTGTGAGCTGCCCGGGGTGGGAGTGACAAATATCGCAGGCTACGCCTGCTCGTAAGATCCTGAGATTAGATGAGTCTGCTTCGCTGTCCGGAAGCTAAAGGGAAAGGCAAATTCGACACTATCTTCATCCTCGAAGTTGCAACGTAAGCCACCCACGACCGAGGAGTTACCCATGGACGCAATAACGCTGTTGAAGAAAGATCATGACACCGTCGAGGCCTTGCTTACCGAGCTAGCGGAGAGCACGTCACGGGGTGTCAAAAAACGCGCTGAATTACTTGACAAGATTCGCATTGAACTCAAAGCCCACGCGACTATTGAAGAAGAAATTTTTTATCCTGCCTTCAAGTCGCATGGTGACAAGGGAGACGACGACAAGACGTATTTTGAAGCCTTGGAAGAACACAGGGCCGCAGGCGACTTGGTATTGCCGGACCTGCTGGCTACGGAAGTAGCTAGCGAGAAGTTTTTGGGGCGTGCCAAAGTGTTGAAGGACCTCGTTCAACATCATGCCAGCGAGGAGGAAAAGGAGATGTTTCCTCGCGCGAAAAAACTTCTGACTAAGGAGGAACTCACCACGCTGGGTGAGCAGATGGCTGCTCGCAAGGCACAACTCGTCAAGGAACTGACAGCCAAAGCATAAAATCGCTGTTATCACGACTGGCGGGCGTCCCTATGTCGATGGGACGCTCACGGGCGGGTGGGATAACAGTCCAAACGCGTGCTCTGGTGGATACCGACCACGTGCTGAAGATCGGTGATCAACCGGTCGGTGCACTTCCTTACTATCGCGTAGCGGAACTACTCAGTGGCAAACCAGGCGAAGCCCGAAAACTCGCCTTGATCAGAGAAGGAAACCCCTGACGGTCGAGGAACAGTGCGCAACGTGTTTTGAATGGCCACTTTTAGATTTTAGCGACCAATGGTCGGCAGTTGTTGCCCGCTGATGCACGGGCGACCTGTTTCTGCCGTTCGGGAACGGCCACTTTACTGCGTGCATTAGATCGCGCCGGACAGCTGGTGTTGGCCGGGACCGGCCTCTCGCCAATGACTGTATTCCGTTTGGGGAAATGGTGATCGATCGAACCCACGTCTCCCGCACCGTTGCGCTGTGGCTTTTGATCTTGATCCCCAATCCCCTGTGCGGCGGTGGGGTGTGGACGACAAGCCTGTAGGGGAGCCGACATGGCGAGGGCATGGATGCCCGAGTTGAGGCAACGCAGGAGCAGTTGCCGGAGCCCGATCGAAAAGACCGGCCGGGCTCACGGACTTGGCGGGCATAGCCCGGCAAGCGCCACGTGGGGTCGCCTTCTCTTGGTTACTTCTCTTGGTTACTTCTCTTGGCGATTCAAGAGAAGTAACGCGTCTCCGCACGAGGACGCAATGGCTTGATCTTCACTCCACGAAGCACCATCAAAAGCATCGCCCGCTAGCTGGCTCCTACAACAGCCATGCCCAATCACATGCAGCAACGGCGGATCACGCGCATCAACGGGCAATCAGATGCGGATTATGCGCGGCTTTCGGCGTGGCGCACCTGACCATCTCCGCGCAACACGAAGCGTTCGATCGTCAGCGCTTCGGCACCCATCGGGCCGTACGAGTGCAGACGCGTGGTGGAAATGCCGATCTCGGCACCCAGACCCAGTTCACCACCATCGCTGAAGCGCGATGATGTGTTGACCATCACCACGGCCGAGCGCAGCGCATGCACGAACCGGTCGGCCACGGCCTTGTCCTGCGTGGCAATGACCTCGGTGTGATCGGAACCGTAGCGACGGATGTGGGCAATGGCCGCATCCACGTTGTCGACCACGGCCACCGTGAGCTTGAGGCTCAGAAATTCGGCTGCGAAATCCTCCTCCGACGCGGCTTGCATGCCCGGGCACAGCGTGCGGGACAGTTCGTCGCCGAGCACTTCCACACCCCGATCGCTCAACGCCTTGAACACGCGCGGCAGAAAATTGGCGGCGATGTCCGCATTGACCAGCAAAGTCTCAAGCGAGTTGCAGGCGGAAGGACGCGAGACCTTGCCGTCAACCGCCAGATCGATGGCCTTTTCCAGGTCCGCACTGGCGTCGACATACAGATGGCAGACGCCCTTGTAGTGCTTGATCACCGGTACGCGCGCGTTCTCGGTCACGAAGCGGATCAGGCCTTCCCCGCCGCGCGGGATGATCAAATCGACGATCTCCGACAACTGCATCAGTTCCAGCATCGCCTCGCGGCTGAGATCGTCCAGCAGCACCAGTGCATCGGGGGGGACACCAGCGGCTTCCAGTGCGCCACGCAGACACGCCGCAATGGCCTGGTTGGAACGCACCGCCTCGGAGCCGCCACGCAGGATCACGCCATTGCCGGCCTTGATGCACAGGGCGGCGGCATCCGCGGTGACGTTGGGTCGCGCCTCGTAAATCATCGCGATAACGCCCAGCGGCACGCGCACGCGCTCGATGCTGAAGCCCTTGTCGGACTTTTCGCTGCGGGTGACCTGCCCGACCGGGTCGGGCAAGGTGGCGACCTGGCGCAAGGCGTCGGCAATATCGGTGACACGGCCTTCGTCCAGCGCCAGTCGGTCGAGCATCGCTTCACCGATGCCCTTCTCGCGGGCGGCTTTCATGTCCTCAGCGTTGGCCGCAAGAATGGTTGCCGACTGCGTCTGCAGCGCGTCGGCCATCGAACGCAGCAAGGCGTTCTTGGCGTCGGTGGAAAGTTCGGCTACCTGCACGGCAGCCTGCTTGCAAAGAAGCGCGGAATCGCGCACGGATGCTTTCATGAATGGACTCCCATATCGATGGTGACCAGGTCGTCGCGATGCACGACGCTCTCGCCATAACTGTAGCCAAGGCGCTGCTGGATATCGCGCGTGTGGCTGCGCGCGATCTGCTTGATTTCGGCGGCGCCGTACTGGGTGATGCCACGCGCGACCACGAACGGTTCGTTATCCGCGCCCTTGCCGATGATCTCGACCATGTCGCCACGCTGGAAATCGCCGACCGCGTCGGTGATGCCCTTGGGCAGAAGCGATGCGCCACCGTCGCTGATGGCCTTGGCTGCGCCGGCGTCCACCTCGATGCAACCCGGCACCGCCGGCACGTGCAACAGCCAGTACTTGCGCGCCTGCATGCGAGTGGCGCTGGTGCGCAGCAAGGTGCCATGCAACAGATCGCGCGACAGCAGGCTGACGACTTCACCATCGCGGCCATTGAAAAGAATGGTCTGAATGCCTGCCGCAGCGGCCTTTTCCGCAGCCTCCAGCTTGGTACGCATGCCGCCGGTGCCGACGCTGCTGCCGGCGCCGGCGGCCATGGTCATGATTTCGCTGGTCAGCTCATGCACTTCGTCGATCGGCTGGGCGTCTGGATTGCTGCGCGGATCGGCGGTATAGAGCCCGTCGATGTCGGTGGCAATCAACAGCATGTCGGCGTCGACCAGTGCAGCGATGATCGCGGCAAGATTGTCGTTGTCGCCCAGCGTCAGCTCGTCGATCGCGACCGTGTCGTTTTCGTTCACCACCGGCATGATCTTGAGGTTCAACAGCTCGGTCAGCGTGGCCCGCGCATTGAGATAACGGCGACGATCGCGCAGATCGTCATGGGTCAGCAATACCTGCGCCAGCGGGTGGTCGAACAGGCGCTGCCACAGGGCTACGGTCTGGGTCTGGCCCAGTGCGGCCATGGCCTGACGCGCGGCATTGCTGGTGTCTTCGTCGGAATAATCCTTAAGCATCATTCGCCCGGCGGCGACCGCACCGGAAGACACCAGAACGATCTCGCGACCACTGGCATGACACGACGAAATGAACTGAGCCAGGCCCAGCGCGTAGCGGGTACTAAGTCCGCCGTCGGTAGAGGCCAGCAGACTGCTGCCCACTTTCAGTACGGCGCGCCGCCATGGCGGCACGGTCTGTTGTCTGAATTTTCTGAGTTGAGTCATTGTCCCCTGGCTATTTCAGCAAGTGAAAAACTTATCCCCGGATATATGGGGGTCGCCCTTGAAAACTCAACCCCGAGACCCTAGGGGCACCTTTGGATTATTATCCGCCCAAAGACGCATCCGTGGGCGATCGTTCCACCACCGTGACCAGGTCGTCGCGATGAACCACCGCAGACCCATAGCTATAGCCCAGCACGGTTTCGATATCGCGACTGTGCCGGCCGGCCAGGCGGCCCACCTCGGCGGCTGAGTACTGGCTGAGGCCTCGCGCGACCGGGGCGCCGTCGGCATCGACGATGGTGACCAGATCGCC
>JALYXN010000027.1 GCA_030947085.1 Pseudomonadota bacterium
CGTCTGTAGTCAGTTTCAGCGCAGATCGACATCCCCGACCTTGCCTTCGTAATCTTTTTTCGGATCGTGCCCGAACAGCATTTTTACACCAGCAAGCACGTTGGATTCGTTGAGCCAGATCTCGGCATGCTCGGGGTCAAAGCGAAGTAGCACCAGTTTGGGATCGTCTTTGCCATCAAACCAGGCAGCGATGAACGGGTTCCACAGGCGGTCGATCACCGCGCGGTCGGAGTCGACTGACAGGCTGCCGTGAATGCTGGCAAACAAGTCGTGTCCCTTGGAGCTGAACGCTGCTACGGCCCGGTCGTTGTCACTGAGATGATCGACGACCGCGTTCGGGGTGCCGACGAAAAACCAGATCGGTCCGGCGTCGTTTTCAACCAAGGCCGTCATGGGACGGGAGTGACCATCTTCCACCCCGTCGATGCCCAGCATCAGGGTACGGTCCGATGACAATGCCTTCCAGAATTTCTCTTGCAGTTTCTGCGGCGTATCCATGAACATCTCCGTTGGGGCCTCCCGGCGTGGGCGCCTGCGAGTGTTTTAAGCCACGTATCGTGAAGTGCGTGTCGCCGCGCGGCATCCCTGTTTCGGTCAGGCGCAGCTAGGAATCAGCGCTGGTGCTGCGCCTCCGACTCTGCCGCGGCCGACTCCTTGACGGTGAGAACACTTTCCGGAACCGCTTCGAGGCGGACCTTGGGAATCGGCTTGCCGCTTTCGTCCGACAGCCCGTAGGTACCGTCGTCGATCTTTTCAAGCGCCCGCCGGATGGCACGCAGGCGGACTACGTTGTGTTCATAACGCGCAGCGTCATTGTCGCGAAGATTGGTCTTCTGCGCGTCATCCCCAGAGCCCTCCGAACGGTTGAGGGAGTTGCTTTGCAGCTGGCGCTCCTCACCGGACGATGCGTTGCTGTTGCGCGTCAGCTGCTCGAGGATGTCCTGCAGTATTGCCTTCTGGCTTGCGATAAACTTAGAGGTGAGATGGGAGCTGTGATCGGTCATGGAAATTCCTCGTGATTCAGTAGCAGCACTATGTGCCAATGCTCTTGTAGGTGCGGTGAACGTCGGCAACGCCGAGCGGTTCAACCGCCACAGGTGCAGGATCCAAAGCGATTCAACACGGCGCTGATCAAGGTAATGTCGGAGCGCTGATCGTTCGGGAAACATGCCCGAAAAATGCCTTATCGCCTTCAGATGGTTGCCTGAAGTTGGCGGCAACATCGGCTAGCTCGCGCACACAGCGCGATGACCTCCGTTGACGATAAGGTGACTACATGAGACGTCGTAATGTGTTGAAAGGTGTGGCGATCGGCCTGTCCTCCCTGGTTGTTCCGGCCGTGCTCGGACGTGGCGCGACTGGCAAGGTCGGACCGGGCACCGCGGATGCCCTTGCTGATCTCGAACAAAGAAGCGGCGGCCGGCTGGGCGTGTCCATGCTTGACACCGCTACCGGACGCCGCATCGGGCATCGTGGCGACGAACGATTCCTGATGTGCAGCACGTTCAAATTATTGGCAGTTGCTGCGGTGCTGGCACGCGTGGATCATGGCCTGGAGCGGCTGGGCCGCCACGTCGTGTATGACAGGACGGTACTTCTTGACTACGCGCCCGTGACGAGCCGCCATCTCGGTGCGCCGGGCATGACGATAGCTGAACTGTGCGAGGCGGCAATCACGTTGAGTGACAACACGGCGGCCAATCTGTTGCTGTCAAGCATGGATGGCCCGGACACAGTAACGGCATTTGTCCGTGGCCTTGGCGATCCGGTCACACGCCTTGATCGCACCGAGCCTGAACTCAACCGGGGCAGCCCGGATGACCTGCGGGACACCACGACACCCAACGCCATGCTTGTCACCATGCACAAGTTGTTGCTCGGCAGCGCGCTCTCATCGGGCTCCAGGAGCCACCTGCTGGCCTGGCTCCGCGCCTGTAACACGGGCGCGGGCAAGTTGCGTGCAGGCCTTCCGTCCGGCTGGGAGGTCGGCGACAAGACCGGTAGCGGAAGCCAGGGTGAAACCAACGATGTGGCCATTATCTGGCCCCCAGGACACGGCCCGCTCCTGGTCACTGCGTATTACGCGGGTTCGCCGTTGAGCCTGCCAACTCGAAATGCCGTGCTGGCCCGCGTGGGGCGCATAGCCGCTGCGATCTGACGTGTCGAAGGAGCAGTGGTCCGCGTTGCCGAGGCTCAGTTGTTCTGCGCCCTGATCTCGGATAGCTCGATAGCTTCAATCAGGGTGTCGTAACCGAATGGCTTAACGATTTTTACGGCGCTCTCCGGTGCGCCGGGTGACTGCTCCAACGGATCGCTCAGCATAAGCACGACAGCGATATGCCGGTTCCTTTTGGAGGCCTCTTCCAGATAAATGCCCGCCTGGCTTTCATCCGGAGCAGGCACGGCCGCGGCAAGCAGGGCGATTGTGGGGTGTTGACGCGCCCGTCCAGCTGCCAATTCATGCGTGGGAGCCGAGATCGCGTCGTAGCCGAAGCTTTTGAGAAAGTCGCAGATGGTATGCACCAGTTCACCGGATTCGATGACGATGGCCGTACCTTTCCGCCGAAAGTTGCGCACCCGTGTTCTCCTTTACCTGCAGTGTTTTTAATCACCGCTATCGGGGCATTCTACTAGCAGCAGTGCCCCGGTACGCCACACGTCAGCCGCGACAGGGGGATGCGGAAGCCGACCATGACGTACCGGAGCAAGTGCAGCGTGCCTTGCGGAATGAGAAGCTGGTGTGTGCGAACTGTCCGCGGTGAGCGGAGTTGCGTGCACATAGGCGAACCTTAGATGAACGCTTATCTTCTTCGAGAAGCTGCCAACTACGCCAACTGTTAGCGCTCACATCACATCAGGGTCGATAGCATTGCAGGTTGGCGCACATTCCCGATGCGCCCATCCGATGAGGAGTATTCAATGGGAAAGATCCCAACCGACACATGGGTCGTCGTGGCTGACGGCGGCAAGGCGCGCATGCTGCGAAATACGGGCGGTGAAGGCGACGCCCTTTCGCTGACGCAGGACCGGGCTCTGGAAGCGAAGGACATGGACGTGGAGGGTCCTGCGGGGCATCAGCCTCCTGAAACGTCAGGCTCCTATATGGACGAGGCCACCTTTGCCAAGCAGCTTGCCCACCTACTGAATGCGGCGGCGTTGAAAGATGAGTTTTCTCACCTTGTTTTAATTGCCGATCCGCAGACCCTGGGACAAATTCGTCCCCAGCTGCACCAGGAGACGACCCGGCGCATGGTCGGAGAATTGGCCAAGACGTTTACCAATTCTCCCCTGTCCGACATAGAGCGAGCGCTGAAAGCCGGCGACTGATTTGACGGCAGCATTCCGTGATGGCAGTCCATCACGGAATATGGTCGCTATCAGTGGTTGCGCTTCTGCTCCAGCGTGCTTTCGAGCCGCGAGCGCATCTTGCTGCAGGCACCGTGAATGGCCTTCTCTACCGTCTCGTCATCGTGGCTGACACCCACCGGGTTACCGTTGCTAACGCGTGCTTCGATCGCACAGTGCTTGTCCTGGTCGCCCCCCTTGGCGCCGTTCGCATCGGCGAGATACACCTCGATCCGGGTCAGGTGGGGGAAGAAGCGTTCCAGGTGCTGGGTGACGATGTTATTCACGCTCGTCTCCATTGCCTCGTTGCCCTGAATATGGTGGTCCGTGTTGAGCTGAACTTTCATGCGTGACTCCGTTAATCGTTGCCACCACCCTAGCCGGAGCCCCGTTGGATGAAAGTGAACCGCCATTGCGTGATGCACTCCCCGGCTCTCGACGGCGGCGTCAAATGGGTCGGTTTGCTGGGAAAGTTGACGTTGTCCTCGGAGCCGGCCTGCCGACCTGATAGTTTTATCTTTTGACAGCCTTCGCCGAAATGACCCATCGCTTCCGTCCTTCCCGAATTCAAACCATGGCGGTGGCCGAATGGCTGCGCGCACTGCCCATGCGCCGCTTGTACCGAGTGCGCACCGCTTGCATTCTGGCGGCCACGCTGCTCGCCGGTTGCGCCTCGCAGCGTACGCAGCAGCCATTACCCGCACCATCGGAGACCCGTGCGCAGATCCTGAATCTGCTGCCGGCCGGCACCTCCGATCGCCAGGGTTGGGCTGACGATATCCAGGTGGCGTTCACGGCGCAGGCGATTGCGCCGACCACCGGCAACCTGTGTTCCGTGCTGGCGGTTGCCGAACAGGAATCGGGCCTGCACGCGGACCCGGTGGTGCCTGGGTTGGCCCGGATTGCACGTCAGGAAATCGACCGACGTGCCGCCGCCCGGCGTATCCCTGGCTTTCTCGTCGACGCCGCACTGTGGCTGAAATCGCCGGACGGTCGACGCTACAGCGAGCGGCTGAAGGCGGTGCGCACCGAGCGCCAGCTCAGTGAGATATTTCAGGACTTCATCGGCATGGTGCCCTTGGGCAAGCGGCTGTTCGGTGAGCTCAACCCCGTGCATACCGGCGGCCCGATGCAGGTGAGCGTGGCATTTGCCGAAGCGCATGCGGACCGCTATCCGTATCCGATCGAGGGATCGATCCGACATGAGGTGTTTACCCGTCGGGGCGGCGTGTACTTCGGCGTCGCACATTTGCTGGGCTATCCGGCGTCTTACAATCAGGCACTCTATCGCTTCGCGGATTTCAACGCCGGTCACTACGCCAGCCGCAACGCGGCGTTTCAGCACGCGGTGACACGCGCTTCGGGCATTGCGCTGGCGCTTGATGGGGACCTGGTCACACCCGGTGCGGGTCGCGATGATCCGCCCGGTGCTACCGAACGGGCCGTCCGCTCGCTGGCGGGACAGCTTCGCATGAGTGATTCGGCCATTCATCGTGCGCTGGAGCAGGGCGACAGCGCCGGGTTCGATCGCAGCGAACTCTATCAACGGCTGTTCGCGCTGGCCGACCGTGTCGAGCGCAAGCCGCTGCCTCGGGCGATATTGCCGGGCATCGATCTGCATAGCCCGAAGATTACCCGGCACCTGACCACCGCGTGGTTTGCCAAACGGGTAGACGACCGCCGTCAGCGCTGCATGGCCCGCGCCCCGGTCGGATAGTCAGGCACCGTTACACTGATCGGCTGGCGTCGCTCGCAGGGGCCGCCGTTGTCACCCACGCGGAGCCTGATATGGCCAGCAAAGAAACACTCTCATCAGCAGATTCGAGGGCTGATAACGGTTGCGTAAGGGTGCGTGGCGCGCGCGAGCACAATCTTCAAGACGTCAGCCTGGATATTCCGCGCGACGCGCTGGTGGTGTTTACCGGCGTCTCGGGATCGGGCAAGTCGTCGCTGGCGTTCGGTACCGTATACGCCGAAGCGCAGCGGCGCTATTTCGAATCCGTGGCGCCGTATGCTCGTCGGTTGATCGAGCAGGCCGGTGTGCCCGATGTGGATGCGATCGACGGGCTTCCGCCTGCGGTGGCGCTGCAACAGAGTCGCGGTGCGACCAGCGCACGTTCGACCGTAGGCAGCCTCAGCACCATCTCCCACGGTTTGCGCATGCTCTATTCGCGCGCCGGTGATTACCCGCCGGGGCAGGCGCTGTTGGAGTCCGATGCGTTCTCGCCCAATACCCCTGCCGGCGCCTGTCCGTTATGTCATGGTCTGGGCAAGGTGTTCGATGTCACCGAGGACTCGATGGTGCCGGACCGCACGCTGAGCATTCGCCAGCGGGCCATTGCCGCCTGGCCGCAAGGCTGGCAAGGCAAGAATTATCGCGACATCCTGGTGATGCTGGGCTACGACGTGGACGTGCCTTGGTCGGCCTTGCCGCAGGATCAGCGTGACTGGATCCTGTTCACCACCGAGCAACCCATGGTGCCGGTATTTCGCGATATGGCGCCGGAGTTAGCACGAGCTGCCTACGCGCGCGGCGAGGCAGGCAATTACAAGGGTACCTACGTGGGTGCTCGTGCCTACGTGAAACACACCTTCGCCAGCACGCCCAGCGCCAGCATCAAGAAGCGGGTGGCGCGCTACATGGTGGCCAGTGCGTGCCCCACGTGCGGCGGCCGGCGCCTGCGCCAGGAAGCGCTGGCGGTGACGTTCGTCGGCGTGGATATCGCGACGGCGTCGCAATGGCCGCTGCGTCAACTCGCCGAGCGACTGCGGCAGGCCGCCGATGATCAGGGCGACAGCCATGCGGCGCATCCGGAAAAAGTGCTGGTGACGCGTCGGGTCGTCGACGACTTGTGTGCGCGAATCGGGACACTGGCGGATCTGGGTCTGGGTTACCTTTCGCTCGATCGCAGCACGCCGACCCTGTCACCGGGTGAATTGCAGCGACTGCGGCTGGCGACCCAGCTTCGGGCGCAGTTGTTCGGCGTTGTCTACGTGCTGGACGAGCCTTCGGCCGGTCTGCATCCGGCGGATACCGAAGCGCTGTTGCGCGCCTTGGCCAAGCTCAAGGACGGCAGCAATTCCGTGTTCGTGGTGGAACACGATATCGAAGTGATGCGCGCCGCCGACTGGCTGATCGATATCGGGCCGGACGCGGGGGCGCAGGGGGGTCGGGTGCTTTACGGCGGTCCGGTGGCGGGACTGAACGACTGCGCTGAATCGCTGACCCGCAAGTACCTTTTCGACGCGCCCCCCGGCCTTGCGCACTTACCACGGGAGCCGGCCGGCTGGTTGCGGCTGGAAGGGATCGAACACAACAACGTGCGCAAGCTCGATGTCGCCTTTCCCCTGGGCGTGATGACCTCCGTCAGCGGCGTTTCCGGCGCGGGCAAGTCCAGCCTGGTCAGTCAGGCGCTGGTGGAACTGGTCAGCAACCGACTCGGCATGCCGCAAACCGCCAGCGACGAAGGTGACGATCTGCCGGCCGAGGACGTGTCGATACCGACCGGCGGGCGAATCGTTTCCGGGGCGGATGCGATCACGCGCCTGGTGCAGGTGGATCAGAAGCCGATCGGCCGCACGCCTCGCTCCAACTTGGCGACCTATACCGGGCTGTTCGATCACGTGCGCAAACTGTTTGCGGCCACCGACGAGGCGCGCCAGCGCAAGTACGATGCCGGCCGCTTCTCATTTAATGTGGCCAAGGGCCGTTGTGCGACCTGTGACGGGGAGGGGTTCGTATCGGTCGGCCTGCTGTTTCTGCCGTCGGTGTATGCGCCGTGTCCGACCTGTCACGGCGCGCGCTATAACGACGACACGCTGGCGGTTCTCTGGCGCGGCAGGAACATCGCCGAGGTGCTGCAGTTCAGTGTGGACGCCGCCGCCGAATTCTTCGGCGACGAGGTGCCTGCACTGGCACGTGCGTTTGCCAGCCTGCGCGATGTGGGGCTGGGCTATCTGCGCCTGGGCCAGCCTGCGACCGAACTTTCCGGGGGCGAGGCGCAGCGGATCAAGCTGGCCACCGAGCTGCAACGTCAACAACGCGGACACGTCCTGTACGTACTGGATGAACCCACCACCGGCCTGCACCCGGCCGACGTCGATCGCCTGATGCAGCAACTCGACGGATTGGTCGATGCCGGTCATACGGTGCTTCTGGTCGAGCACGATCTGCGGGTGATTGCCGCCAGCGACTGGGTTATCGACATCGGGCCCGGCGCTGGCGACGAGGGCGGTCAACTGGTGACGCAGGGCACGCCGGCGCAGGTGGCCAGTGCGGGCGTCGGGCTTACCGCCGGTTATCTGCAGCGGCATCGCTAACGGTGCTGGCAGCTCACGCTGTATGGGCGTATTTTTCAGGGGAAAGTTTGTAAACGGCTCAGGCCCATCCAGGGCTGCCATCGGATGACGGGAGTTGCCATGGAATCGCCGATGCTTTGCCTGCTCGCATGGTGGGGGATCGTTTTCACCGTGCCTGTTTCCTCGGCGCAGTCCGCTCCGGTCCAGACCGCGCCGCCGCAGATGGATTTGCCAGGCATCAACGTCACTGCGCCTTACACCAGCACTCACGGTGGCTACTTG
>JALYXN010000110.1 GCA_030947085.1 Pseudomonadota bacterium
CAAGGTGACCTGGGATTACGCCTACTACTGGGGCGTGCTGTGCCAGCTGGTGTTCCAGCGTCGTCTAACCGACCTGAGCCTGCTGGCCGAGCTGCGTCCGGAACTGGAGCAAGCGCAGGCGCTGAACGCGCGCATGCAGCGGCTGCTGCGCCAGTGGCACGAAACCGATAGCAGGGGCAGCGCACGCGACAGCCAGCGCGAGATGCTTGACCAATGCTCGCTGGCCTGGTTCGCCGAGCTCAATCGGGGGCTGCACGATACGCTGGACGACGCCGGCCTGCGCAACCGCTTGCGCGAAAACGTGCGCCTGCTGGAGGGCGTCGCCGACAGCATCACCGTGCTTGCCACGCGCGCCGACGCACGGCTGCATGCGCCGATGTCCGGTCAGCCCCGACCGACGCTGTTTGAGACCACGGATGGCAAGTTTGCGCCAGCGGGCAGCAGCTCGGCGCGTGATCACGGCCCCCACGTTGCGGACATTCAGCCGTCCAGTGGATGAATGACGGCGGCACGGCCACTGCAAAGCACGCGCCCCTCATGTTCAATGCGAAAGCTGTATTGCGCGCCGCGGTCATCCGCATAAAGGCATTGCGCATGGACGTCCAGAGGGCCATCCAGCTGATCGACATAGGTCTCCGACAGCTGCACGTCGCGCAGGCTGACCAGGCGACCCGGGCGTGCCGCATCGCTTCCGCGCGAACGCGCCAGCAGGCCGCCATGCAACGCCATCGCCTGGGCACCGTACTCGGCCAGGTTCACCGCGTGCAGCCCGCCTTCGCCGCGCAACGGGTTGTCCGGGCGCGCATGGCTGCGGGTGCTGGCATGGAGGCGCTGTTCATCCCAGGCCTGCAGCGCATCGAGCAGGGACATGCTGCCCGCATGCGGTATCAGGTGAGCCCAGTCGGTTTTTGGAAGCATGCGTCGATGTCAGCGCGGGGAGGACGTGGAAAAGGCAGCACGGCGCAAGCACATTCAGGCGCCGACCCGTTCGCCCACAGCGGCCTCGGGGGCGACAGGGTTCCCGGACGTCTGCCAGAAATCGTAGAAGTTGAACCAGTTGTACGGCGCCAGTCGAACGTAGTGCTCCAGTCGCTGCGCGTAGCGGCTGATCACCGCATTCAGCGCGGGGCCGCGGTTCTGCCGCGGAATCTCGATCCGGTCGCTGAAGGGCTCGAAAATCAGCCGGTAGCGATTGCCGCCTAGATAGATGCCGAAACACAGCACCACCGGTACCTGCAGCGAATGGGCCAGCAACCACGGGCTGACCGGAAACGGTGCGGGCGAGCCCAGCAAGGGTGCGCTGCGAAACATCTCGCGTTCGCGCCCGCGGTCGGCCAGCATAGCCACCACCTGGCCGCTGCTGCAGGCCTCGGCCATGGCCAGCGCGATCGAGGTCCCGTCCTGCGAGGCATCGATGACCAGCGCGCCAACCTCCGGTGCCAGCTCCTCCAGCAACTGGGTCATCGTCGGCGTCTTCTGCTTGTCCAGCACGACCCGCACCGGTATCGACGGTCGACGCGAACCGACCGCGCGCAACGCTTCAAAGCTGCCGTGATGAGAGCCCAGCATCAACAGGCCACGCCCCAGCGACACGTTGTGCTCAAGCACGTCGAGGCCTTCGATCTCGATGTCGAATGCCTGCTCGCCATGCGCCAGCAGAAAGACCCGATCCAGACAACTGGCGGCATACGTGTGCAGATGGTGGAAAACCTGCCGCCGGGTAGTCGGACGGCCGAACACGCGCTGCAGATACTGCCTCGACGCCAGCCGCTCCGGTGCGCGCCGCAGATAGAAATAGAGCGTGATGGGGTACAGACACAGGCGCGCCAGGCGCCGGCCACCGCGCAACGCGATCGTGCGGATCAGCCACAGCGAGAAAGCGCTGCCACCTTCAGGCCGGCTGCGCCAATGTTCATCCGTACTCATGCCGCGCCCTCGATGACGCCGCGCGCCAGTAGCACCTCACCGCGCAGGATCTCGAACCGGATCTTCGTTGCGCCCGTCGACACGTCGCTCAGACGCACTGTCGCCGTCTCATCGGGAAGCAGGGGTGCCATGAATTTCGTCTCCAGCACGCGAACCAGCCGCTGACCGCGCCATGCATGCAACGCCTGCGCAACCTGTTCCAGCAGGACCACACCCGGAACCAGCGGATGGCCGGGAAAATGGCCGGGAAACGCGGGATGTCCGGCATCGATGCGCAGCAGGCGCTCAAAGATGACTGCGCTCACGAGCCCACCGCGTTCGTGCCACGCAGCCATCGTGGCCAGTCCATGCTCAGCTTCATCATGATCTCGTACCGTCCGCAATGACCCAGGTGTCGCAGCCGCCAGCAACGATAGCCATATTCAAGCACGATGGCGGCGCTTAGCAGTTAGAGATAAGCCCAGTTGCAGCCAGGGGGCCGGCGGTCGTTCAGGAAGGGCAGGAGTATCTGGACGCCTGGCCGGCCTGCAAACCGCTGCGATCGGCCAATACCGGCCCTACAGGTATCACCATCGCCCGCGTGGCCGGTCGCCCGCGGCAACACCCATCGCCGCGGGCTGTGGAGCGCAGACGAGGAAGCCATCGTCTTCCCATACCGCCATCGCTTCGCCGAAGACTCAAGGCCACCGTTGACCGAAGGCGGCGACGTGCAGGAACGTCGCGTGCGGCGAGGCGAGTCGATTCAGCCGCCGCGGTTCTGCTCGATATGCTCGGACAGCGTGCCCAGGCTGGCGAAAATCTGGCGGTTTTCCGGATTGTCCGAACGCAACTGGAATTTATAGTGCTTCGACACGGTCAAGGCGATTTCCAGTGCGTCGATCGAGTCCAGCCCCAGCTCGCCACCGAACAGCGGTGCATCGGGATCGATCTGCTCCGGGGTCACTGTTTCGAGATTCAGGCATTCCACCACTAAAGTGGCCAATTCATTCTGTGCTGCGGTCTGTTCTACCATGCTCGATTCCGTACCCAAGATTCATTGCCTCCCTCCGGCGGCAGGGGTCGCGGAGTGTAACATGGCGGCCTTGTCGTTCCCGGTTGCAGAAGCATGATTCAGGGCTGTGAAAACCCAAAGGTCGAACTACTGGCAAGGCGTGCACCGCGCATTTCCTATCGGTTGGCGGATGTCGATGCCGTCCTGGCCGAACCGGGCACGTTAGCGCTATTCAGCTTCGGTACGGACACGCCGTCCACCGACGATCCACGTCACTTCCAGGTCGCGCTGGAAGGTTTCGACGCACCCTCGGCGCTGGAGCTGTGGCAGGTGGACGGGGACGTGAGTTGCGGCGAAGACGGCGCGCTGCATTGGTCCGCGGGTGGCGGCTGGCTGTTTGCGTCGATCGAACTGGACGAGCGTGAATATGGTGGCCCCGAGGGCGCAGCCAGTGCGGCCTATGCCGCACTGCGGGAGTTCGTGGGCGGCCGCGCTGAACAGCAGGTGCTGCGAATCTGGAATTATCTGGGCAACATCAACCAGGGCGCGGGTGATTCGGAGCGTTACAAGCACTTCTGCGATGGCCGCGCGCAAGGCATGGGTGCATTTTTCACCGAGGGATTTCCGGCGGCTACGGCCATCGGGCACCACGGTCCCGAACACCGCTTGCAGGTCTACCTGCTGGCCTGCGATCAGCGCGGCCAACGGGTGGAGAATCCGCGCCAGGTCAGCGCGTGGCGTTACCCGCGCCAGTACGGTCGTACGCCACCCAGCTTCGCCCGCGCCATGGCACTGCCGGCACAGGACGCCTTGGCGATATCCGGCACCGCCGCCGTGGTCGGGCATGCCTCTGCACACCAGGACGATGTGGATGCGCAACTGGACGAGACCCTGCTCAATCTCGAGGCGCTGCTGGTCAGTGCCGGCATGACCTCGGGTTTCGATACCCAGTCACCGTTGAAAACCTATGTGCGCAACAGCGGTGACGCGGCGCGGGTGCGGGCCTTTTTGAAACGCCGCCTGCCGGGCGTGCCGGTGCTGCTGTTGCACGGTGACATCTGCCGCAGCGAGCTGCTGATGGAAATTGACGGCTGGCGCTACGCGTAACCAGGGAAAGCGGAAACCGCGGCGCCGGTCGCTTGCCTCACGTGCGGGATCCTGACGGTCAGCGATCCCCGTTGTCCGTTCCCGGCGTGTGCTTTACCGGACGATGCCAACCGTGCAGGGTCTGTTGACGGGTACGGGCCACCGTCAATTCACCGTCCGGGGCACGGCGGGTGATCACCGAGCCCGCACCGATGGTGGCGTTCGCGCCGATGGTCACCGGCGCCACCAGGGCGCTGTTGGAGCCGATGAAGGCACCGTCTTCAATCCGGGTCACCGCCTTGTTGACGCCGTCGTAGTTGCAGGTAATCGTGCCGGCGCCAATGTTGACCTTGCTGCCGATCTCGCTGTCGCCGAGATAACTGAGGTGACTGGCCTTGCTGCCCGCGCCGAGTCGGGTCTTCTTCATTTCGACGAAATTGCCGACATGGGCGCCGGCGTCCAGCACCGTGCCCGGACGCAGCCGCGCGAACGGGCCGACGGTGCAAGAACCATGGGTGATCACGCCTTCCAGATCGCAATGCGACTGCACCACGGTACCCGCGGCCAGCTGCACGTTTTTCAACCGGGTAAAGGCGCCGATGCGCACGTCGTCGCCGAGCACCACGTGGCCTTCCAGGATGACGTCGATATCGATGTCGACATCCTGGCCGGTCGCGACGGTGCCACGGATGTCGATGCGGTCCGGGTCGGCCAGCCGCACGCCATTGAGCATCAAGGCGCGGGCAGCGCGAGCGCGATAAGCCGCTTCAAGTTCGGCTAGTTGCAGCGCGTCGTTGGCGCCTGCCACCTCGATCGGATCGTCGCATTCGACGCTCAATGCCGAGCCGTTTTCCTGGGCCGCCATACCGAAAACGTCGGTGAGGTAATACTCGCCCTGCGCATTGTTTCGCTCGAGCCGGCCAATCCAGCCGCGCAGGGCGGTGGAATCAGCCACCAGGATGCCGGTGTTGACCAGATTCACCGCACGCTGAGTCTCGTTCGCATCCTTTTCCTCGACGATCTCACTCACCTGCGCGTTGTCATTGCACAGTACACGGCCGTAACCGCGTGGATCGGCCAGTCGCGTGGTCAACAAGCTGAACGTGGCGTCGGCATCCAGCAGACGTCGCAACGTCGCGACGCGGGTCAGTGGCACGTCGCCGTACAGCACCAGCACGCGAACGCCATCGGGCACCTGGACCAAGGCCTGCTCCACCGCGTGGCCGGTGCCAAGCCGGTCTGCCTGCAAGATCCAGTCGAGGTCGGTCTGCTCGGCAAAGGCGGCCTGCACCTGCTCACCGCAATGGCCGTAGACAATGTGGATAGCGGCCGGCTTCAGCGCGCGCGCGGCGGTGATGACGTGGGCCAGCAAGGGGCGACCGGCCAGTGGCATTAGCACCTTGGCCCGGCGGGACTTCATCCGCGTGCCCGCGCCAGCGGCGAGGACGATGACATGCAGTTTGGCAGCTTCCATGGAGTACCCGAATTCAACGACAGACCAGCGGGCAAGGATACATCTCCCTGCAACCTGGGCCGCGCGGCGGTATTACTTTCCGGCTGCGTCACTCGCTGGCTTGAGATTTTCCAGACTCGGCGAATAGGCTTTGACAAAGGCATTTCGAAGCACGCCGACGATGGCGTCGAACGTACTCAGCTTCTTGTCATCGATGCGCCCGGTGATGGGAATGCGGGTGGCGAACTGGTCCTTAGCGTGATTTTTGAAGAGGCTGGTGACGCCTTGGGCAGCCAGCTCCCACGCCAGCTGCAGCGGATTTTTCTTGTCCTGCTGCACATCCTGTTTCCAGCTGAAGATCTGCAAATCATGGAACAGCGGCTTGGCGTAGCCGTTCAGCTGCCCGTCCTTCGCCTGCAGCTGCATGGTGAAATCGCCGTGGCCGGAGGAAAGATCGAGCCCGGCATAGGCGCGCGCCAACTGGTTGGCCTTGGTCAGGTCGACATGGCTTATCCGCAGGTCGAACTTGAAGTCGCCCTTGTCCTCCAGCGGATCGAACGTCGCATGCGTCTCCAGCGGCGCCTGGCCAAGAATCTTCGCCGTGGCCTGCAGGTTGGCGACCCGACTGCCACCCTGACCGGTGACATTGGTGAGATTGCTGGCGGTGGCGTTGACGTCGGTCATCTTCAGATCGACCCGCGGGGAGGAGACAAAATTCTGGAACGCGACGGTGCCGTTGGTGACACTGACCTCGTCCAGCCGAATGGGTGCAAGCAACTTCAGCTTTTGCCGCCAGTTCACACCCGTGCCGCTCTGAGTATCGCCCTTGCCACTGCCGTCGACGAAGTTGAGCACCGGATGCTGGAAAGCAAGCTTTGCCCGCACCCGGCCATGGGTCAGCGCACGCCAGCTAAGCTCGATTTCGGTGCGCGGTGCCTCCAGCAGCGGTACCGGCACCTTGCCCGTCTGCTTGACGATGCGTAATTGGTCGATGCTGTAGGCGCCGCGCCATAGATGGATGTCGATGTCGGCAATGTGGCCGTGATAGTCGCCCATCTTGTCCATGCGCGCATTGAGGTAATGCTTCACCGCATAGGGCAGCATGGCGCGCGCGATCAGTAGCAGCACGACCAGAGCCAGCAGCACGCCCAGATGGCGACGGTATCGGAAAGTCATGGCAGCAGCCCTGGGTGAGACGGCGCCAGTCTAGTGGCCGGCATGTTCGCGGGATGTCTAACCGCCCGGTGGCACGTGGCTCACTTCCCGGTGGTCGATGAGCTCGACACTACCGGCTTGCCCGCGTGGCAGGCAAAACGAAATTCATAGGGCAGGCTGAATGGCCTGGCCTCGGTATCCACCGGGTGCGTTTCGTCGTGCGCATCGGCGGCCCAGTGGCTGATGATCAAGGGCTCGAAATGCCATTGCATCGCTGCCGTCCGTACGGCCGATACGAAGGCCGGTTCGGCCGCCGCGGCTTCATCGACGCGCACCTCGTCGACCTTGCCATCGGTGCCCACGATCAGCTGCGCCTGCAACCGTACGTCCGCCGGGCAATTGGCCAGCATGGCGGACGGATAGGACGGTGATGGGTGATCGATCGGCACGGCTCCGGCAGACGTGGAACCCAACGCCAGCTGGTAGTGCTGCATCTGATCATCCGACAATGCGTGGTAGCTGGCGTCACCCTCATGCGCCGCAGCCGCGACGGGTTTGGTGGAATGGCTGCTGCATGCATGCAAAAGCACTACCAGCGCAGACACCGCCCATGCGCGACTCACGCTGACCATACTTTTCTCCGCGGTTTAAATTC
>JALYXN010000120.1 GCA_030947085.1 Pseudomonadota bacterium
AGCGCTACCAGCGCATCCAGGTCTTCGCTGCTGGCGCGGCGCACATCGACGCGCTCGTGAACGATGGCTGGAGCAGGTTGGACCGCGTGCGGCATGTTTTTCCGGCAGGATGATCATCACGAACTGACTCTAGCAGTCTGCTGGACTTTTCCGGTTGCGGCCAGCAATGGACTGCGGGAAGAGACTTTCGACGATCTGGCCGCCCGTTGTGGCCAAGATAGCGGTGCATGTATCGACCACGAGATGGACTTGCAGACCCATCGGAAAAGTCCCAACAGGCGGCAAAAGCCGGACCGGTGAAAGCATACCGGTGATCGAAGCATATCGATGATCAACGCCTGACCGTTACTGACGCTCAACTGCCTGCGTTTGTACGCCACCGATGCTGTGCCAAACTTACGGCCTTGCCACCTGCACGGCCTCGCCGGCCGGTGGATTCCGCTACCCCGATTGATTGAGTGGTGTCATGACCCGACTGGTCATCGTTGTTGAAAAAGCCTCCGACTGGGGTTCGTACTACCCATCCGTCGACGTGATGAGCGCGATGGACTACCTGCGCCAGCCGGTATCGGTCGAAAACGAACGCACGCATGTGCTGAACCTGTGCCGCAGCTACAAATATCTCGGCACCGGCTATTACGTGTCGCTGCTGGCCGAGGCTCGGGGCCATCGGGTGATGCCGTCGGTGCGCACGGTGAACGACTTGCGCCGGCGCTCGCTGTACGGGCTGGACATCGAGGATCTCAACAGCAAGCTGACCCGCTTTCTGCCCGCCGGTGGGCGCGACACCACCGATTTCGGCATCCTCGTCTACTTCGGCGTTACCGTGTATCCGACCTTGCAGGATCTGGCGCGGCAAGTGTTCGAAATGTTTCCCTGTCCGCTGCTGCGGATCGAGTTCGAGCGCGATCGCGTGTGGCAGGTCAGCGCGATCAAGCCGGTGGGCCTGCATACCCTGGACGATGCGCAGGAAGACGCCTTTGCCCAGGAACTCGACCGGTTCTCACGCAAGCTGTGGCGCAAGCCGCGTGCGCGCAAGCAATTTCGCTACGACCTGGCGATGCTGGTCGATCCGAAGGAAGCGATGCCGCCGTCGAACAAGAAGGCGCTGAAGGCCTTCATCGCCGCGGGCCGGGAACTGGGCATTGAGGTCGACCCGATCGGCAAGAACGACTACCCGCGCCTGGCCGAGTACGACGGTCTGTTCATCCGCGAGACCACCGCCAGTGACGACCACACCTATCTCTTCGCGCACCGCGCCGAGAAAGAGGGCATGGTGGTGATGGACGACCCCACGTCGATCCTGCGCTGCACCAACAAGATCTTCCTCAATGACTTGATGGTGTCGCGCAAGCTGGCCGTGCCGCGCACCGAGATTCTCTATCGCGACGACACCAAGGGAATGAAGGAGGTAGTAGCCAAGCTCGGATTCCCGGTGGTGCTGAAAATCCCCGACGGTTCCTTCTCGCGCGGCGTGGTGAAGGTCGAGGACGAGGCGGCGCTGACGGCTGCGGCCAGCGGACTGTTCCAGCACAGTGCGCTGCTGCTGGCGCAGGAATACATCTATACCGACTTCGACTGGCGCGTGGGCGTTCTCAATCACGAGCCGTTGTACGCCTGCAAATACTATATGTCGCGTGGGCACTGGCAGATCTACAACCACGGCGCCAAGGGCTCCGCCAAGACCGGCGGCTTCGAGGCGGTAGCAGTGAGCGATGCGCCCGCCGACGTGATCAAGCTGGCGCTGAAGGCGACCCAGGCGATCGGCAACGGACTTTACGGCGTGGACCTGAAGCAGATCGACGGCAAGCCGGTGGTGATCGAGGTCAACGACAACCCCTCGATCGACGCCGGGGTCGAGGATGGGCATCTGGGCGACGCGCTGTATCTGAAGATCATGCAGGAATTTCTGCGCCGGATGGAGCGCAAGCGGCTGGGTGGCGCCAGCTGAACCCACCGTCGGCCCATCGTCAGCGCCAGATGACGCCGTGGATCGCCCGCACCCCGCGTGGGCGCCGTCGCCGAAGTAATTGCCGCGGCAGACGCGGCTCCAATACCAGCAGCACCGCCAACGGTGCGCCGAGCAGCCAGAATGCAGGCGTCCACCCCAGCAGGTTGGTATGGGCCGGAACCAGCGTGGTCAGCAGCAGAAAACCGCCGGCGCACAGCCAGACGACGGCGGCGGCAACCAGGCGCTGGTGATACGGCGACGGCAGCAAAGGTGAGCGCATGGCTAAAACCTCGGTGATGGATGACATCGACAGGTTGCCTGGTGCCGGTCTCACCGCTTGCGACGGGTCTCAGGCGCGGTGCAGCGCAGATACCAGCGAACGACGAGCGGCGGCTTGTAGAATCGTCGTTCGCCCGCCGCCCGCCTCTCACTCAGGGAATTTGCATGCCAGTCGCCCAGTACGCCGTGTTCGGTCACCCGATCAGCCACAGTCTTTCGCCGCAGATCCATCAGGCGTTCGCGCAGCAGTTCGGGCTGGCGCTCGAATACCGGGCCATCGATGCCGCGCCGGCCGATTTCGCCGCCGAGGTCGCACGTTTCTTTGCCAAGGGCGGACGCGGTGCCAACGTGACCTTGCCGCACAAGGCCGCTGCGTTTGCGCTGGCCGATCAGTGCAGCGAGGCCGCCACCCGCGCCGGCAGCGCCAATGTGCTGACGCCCGCGGCTGACGGTCGACTGGCGGCGCACAACACCGACGGCGCCGGGTTGGTGCGCGACTTGACCGAGCGACACCATGTAGACCTGCGTGGGCATACCGCCTTGTTGCTGGGCGCTGGCGGCGCGGCGAACGGGGTGGCGTGGAACCTGCTGGATGCCGGCGTACAGACGCTGACCATCGTCAACCGATCGCCCGAAGCGGCCGACCTGCTCGCCGATGCCATCGGCGATCCCGCCCGCGCCCACACGCGCTACTGGAAGGATCTGGCCGACATCGGCAGTTATGACCTGATCGTCAACGCCACCTCGGCCGGCGTGCTGAGTACCACGATGCAGCTACCGCCGTCGCTGGTCGGGGCGCGTGCCCTTTGTTACGACCTGTCGTATGGCGTGGCGGCGAGCAGTTTCGTCCACTGGGCCCAGGCCGCCCATGCCCGCTATGCGTTCGACGGTCTGGGCATGCTGCTGGAAACCGCCGCCGACGCGTTCGAGCTCTGGCATGGCAAGCGTCCTGACACGGCGCCGGTGTATCAGGCGCTACGGCAGCGGACCGGTTGAAGACGCTGGCCTGCCGTGTCGGGTGTGGTGCCTGCTGCATCGCGCCGTCGATCAGCTCACCGATTCCAGGCATGCCCGATGGCAAGCCGGCCGGGATGCGTTGCGTGCAACTGAC
>JALYXN010000122.1 GCA_030947085.1 Pseudomonadota bacterium
ATCGCTGAGATTGTGCAGCAGGTAGGCGGCGATTTTCTGCTCGGAGGTGGTGAACGTCTCCCACTGGCTCTTCAGCTGCTTCTGCAGATCCTTGATCATGATTCGTCACTCATCGGGCTGGCATCACCGTCGGATCAATGTTGCCATGGCTTTCCACGTCCCCAAGGCGGCGGCCCAGCATATACAAAAGCAACGCCGAGAGCCCGGCGACGGCGCCAATCAACGCAAAGAACCAGCCGTGGCTGAGCCGGCTCCACAGCGTCCCCAGACCGCCGGCCAGCAGGTTGCCGAAGAAGCCGGCGAAGAACCAGGTGGCGATGCTGGTGGCGCGAAATCCGTCTGGCGCCATGCGCCCGAACAGCGCCAGTCCGGTCGGCAGGATGTACAGCTCGCCGATGGTAAACACCACGAACCACGCAAACAGCCACAGCCAGTTGGCGCGCGTACCATGCGCCTCGCTCCATGCGGCCACCAGACCCAGCGCCACATAGGAGAGCGCCACGATGAAGGCGCCGAACGCCATCCGCTTAAACAGCGGCGTCTCGATACCCCGCCTGGCCAGCCGTTCCCAGCGCGCCACCAGCACCGGCGTAAAGGCGAACACCGCCAGCGAGTTGACTGACGGGAACCAGGTCATCGGGATGACCCAGCCCGACGCCAGTTGCCGATCGATGCCGGTATCGGCCCACGGCGCGATTAGCGGCGCTGCGCCGCATCCAGCGTGAGTAGGCGGTGATAGCGGCGCCGCACCCCGCCGCCGATGCCCCAGCTCAGCAAAGCGATGACCAGCAGCAGAAACGACAGGCCGCCCAGCAGACTCACCGATCCCATCGCACCCCGAGATGGTCGTGTGGACAGCCCACGCCGCAGTGTTATCTGATTCATATATGTGTAAATGATCCATGCATATCATGTGCGCTGGCTTGGACCATCCATGGAGCGTTGCTGGCTCACGACCAGGCGAAGTCATATGGACGTCCATGTCGTTTCAGTTATCTTCGGCAGTCCATCACCTGGCACCAGAGTCTCCCCGCCGTCGCGCCAGCGGTGCAAAATGCAGCATTCGTCACCATTGCAAGGCTGGGGACCGAAGGACAATCATCATGGCGGAGAAAGAAACGCAGACCGATGTCGTCATCGTTGGCGCCGGGCCAGCCGGCCTCGCCTGCGCCGCCGAATTGTCGCGACATGGCCTTGCCGTGGTGATACTGGAGCGTGCCGACACCGTGGGCTCGGTCTGGCGGCGTCACTACGATCGCCTGCATCTGCATACCGATCGAGACCATTCCGGCCTTCCCGGACTGCCGATGCCGCGATCCTACCCGCGCTATCCCGCCCGCGCCGAAGTGGTTGCCTACCTCGAGAGCTACGCCGCACATTTCGGACTGCACCCGAGCTTCCATAGCAACGTAAAGCAGATTCGCCGCAAGGGCTGCGGCTGGAGCGTTGATACCGAGACCAGAACATGGACCGCCCCGTGCGTGGTGATCGCGACCGGCTGGGCGGACTCGCCCCATACGCCGAGCTGGCCGGGTATGGACGGCTACCGGGGAAACCTCCTGCACAGCAGCGACTATCGCAATCCCTCAAACCATGGCGGTGAGCGCGTACTGGTCGTCGGCTTCGGCAACTCCGGCGGCGAAATCGCGCTGGATCTGGCCGAGGCAAACATCGACGTGACGCTCTCAGTGCGCGGCGCTGTAAAGATTCTGCCCCGAGAAATACTCGGACTGCCGCTGCTCACCTGGGCCATTTTCCAAGCCTGGCTGCCGCCCCGCGTCGCTGACTTCATCAACGCGCCGATGATCCGCCTCGCCGTCGGCTCTACTCGCAACCTCGGCCTGACGATGGTGCACAAGGGGCCGCGCCGCATGATCGCCGAAGACCAGCGTGTACCGCTGCTGGACGTCGGCACGCTTGACCGCATCCGCGACGGCGCGATCAAGATCCGCGCAGGCATCGCCCGCTTTACACCCAGCGGTGTCGCGTTCGTCGACTCAGCGTCCGAACCCTTCGATAGCGTCATTCTCGCCACCGGCTTCCGTCCCGACCTGCGCCGTTTGCTACCCGGCCTCCCTGACCTGTTCGATGCGCAAGGCCGACCGCTGGTCACCGGGCGCGCTACCTCTGAAAACGACTTGTTCTTTTGCGGCCATACGGTGTCGGCGACCGGACAACTGCGCCAAATCGGCATCGAGGCAAAACGCATCGCACGGTTAGCCGCGGCACGAAGAGCCAGGGCTTGGAACTGCCGCCAGCAGCACGTCATCAGGTGATTGACTTGGTATTCCGATGAGCACAGATTAGGACCGATCGGGGCCGGATTGCCCCGGGAAGCTCGCCTGTTTCGCGATCTCATCAAGGAGAAAGCCCATGAAACGTCTTTCCACAATGGTTCTGTTAGGCGCGTTGACTGCCACCGGCAGTGCCGCAGCCACCGGCTCGTTTTCCCTGAATCAGTTCAACTCGGGGGTGATGCCGGTGCTGGTGCAGGTGAACGCCCACGGCAAGGTCACTCGCGTGTCGCCTTCAACCCAGCTCGCTCCGCGCTACGAGCGCTTGTTGAGAAAAAATATCCAAGAGCTGGTCACTGGCCCGGCAAGAAATCACGACAAACAGGTGTCCAGCCAATTTGTCATGAACGTTACATTGAAAACGGCGCCCCGCGCCGACGGCAGTTACGACGCGCAATTCGCCTATGTTTCCGCCGAGCCCGTACCTGCCGGGCCGATGCACTGGGTCAGCTTCGACGGACACCGGTTGGCGCTGGCGCGCGATGGCGACATGTTCCGTCCCATGGATCACGCCCAATACTCGCGTTCGGACCACCAAAGCTACCCTTCGCACTATGAGAACGAGCGTTCGGCGCCCGCAACCCAGCCGACCAGCCGCAGCATTCCTTCGCCATCGCCTAATGCGCAAAGTTCGTCGCGGGGTCGTTAGTTCGGGCCTGGGCTGAAGCCGTTGTTCGCCGACCTGGCCGCCCTCGAACGCGGCCAGGTTTGTTTATGCATCGATCGAACTCCAGACTCCAGATGAGGGGGACGGCAGCCGCCCGAGCCCGGTGAGCGGGTCCGACCTGCCAAGCAGCCGACCCATTCGGCTGAAGACTGCGGCATAGGACTGGGAAATATTCTGGCTTGAATTGCAAGAAGTAAACCCGGGGAAACAAACGAGTCGGACAGAGAGGTTCTCAGCTGGCCTGGATTTTGCTGCGAGACCTACGTCGGGCTGGCAGGTTCTTTTCCGCCAACTGGATCCGATGCGCATTGATGATCGCGGCAAGCAGACCCGGAAAGCGCTGCTCGACCTCGCGGCAACGCGTGGTGTTGAGCATCTCCACACCTTGCCGCTCACTGCGAACCAGCCCTGCCTCGCGCAGCGTGCGGAAGTGCTGGGACAGCGTGGACTTGGGGATCGAGCGGTCGACCATCTGCAGAAAAGTCGAGCAGGTCTTCGCGCAGCTGGCGCCAGCCATGTCAGCGTAGATTGCCACGCGCACCGGGTCCGAGAGCGCATGCAAAATGCCCTCGACGGTGACGTCGTCTATCGACGGATGGATCAGCGGTTTCATGCCGTAAGCATATCAGCCCTTGACTATTAGTTCTATAGTTCGTATTTTACGGATAACTGAATTACGGAACTTGTTCAGCCTCTCTTTCTTATCCAGTCAGGAAATCGTCATGAGCAAACTTAAAGGCAAAGTCGCCCTCGTCACCGGCGCATCCAAAGGCATCGGCGCAGCCATCGCCAAATCACTGGCCGCTGAAGGCGCCGCGGTAGTGGTCAATTACGCAGCCAGCAAATCCGGCGCGGACGCTGTGGTCGAGCAGATCACTAGGGCCGGTGGTCAAGCGGTGGCTGTGCAGGGCGACGTCTCCAAAGCCGCCGACGCACAGGCCATCGTCGATGCAGCCGTCAAGCAGTTCGGCAAACTCGACGTGCTGGTCAACAACTCCGGCGTCTACGAGTTCGCCCCGTTGGAGGAGATCACCGAGGAGCACTTTCACAAGCAGTTCAACGTTAACGTACTCGGTCTGCTGCTGGTGACCCAGGCGGCATTAAAGCACTTGGGCGAAGGCTCCAGCGTGATCAACATCGGTTCGCTGGTATCGCGTCTGTTTCCCCCGACAAGCGCGGTCTACACCGCAACGAAGAGCGCCGTGGACGGTATCACCGCCGTGCTGGCCGGAGAGCTCGGACCGCGCCGAATTCGAGTCAACACCGTGAACCCGGGCATGGTTGAAACCGAAGGTACCCATGCGGCTGGCATGATCGGCTCAGATTTCGAGTCCAACGCCGTGGCGCAGACGCCATTGGGTCGCGTCGGCCAGCCCACGGACATCGCTGCCGTAGTGACCTTCCTGGCCTCGGACGATGCCGCCTGGGTGAATGGCGAACGACTCTACGCGAGTGGCGGCATGCGCTGAGCCAGCCCGGGGCGGCGATCGCGGACGCGCGCCGCGCCCGCGATCGCCGGACCATACGCATCGCGGGTACCCGGAGCGGTAGTCATGTCCGCACCGCAGCGCGCCATTCCGCGCGGTTCCCACCGATTACGGCATCGTCAGCCGCGTGCTGCCCGCGGCGATGCGGCGCTCCACCACCAGCGGCGCCACATCGCCATCATCGCGCGGTGCCTGACTCCAGCGGAGGCGGAACTCGGGCCCGCTGTTGGATACCTCCAACGTGGCACGACCATCGTGCTCGTGCCAGCGCAGATCCACGCGGCTGTTACCGATCCGTACGTGCTGCACGCGCACGTCATGCCACGATGCGGGCATCTGCGGCGCGAAGCGCAACGTGTTCGTGCGCGCGTCGGCATCCAGGCCCAGCAGGCCGTGGATCGCCGCGGACAAAAAGCCGGCGGACGACCAGGTTTGTTCGGGAACCGACTCGCTCTGCGGCGTGAACGTGCTGCCGGACATCACCTCATGCATGTGGCCCAGCGAATCCTGCACGGCCCATGGCACCAGGCTCAGCCACAACGCATTCGCCGCCCGGCTTCGATGCGCCTGCCACATGATGTCGGCTGCCGCGGCGGTACCGTGGCTCCATACGCTGCCCTTGGCGTAGGCGGACGGATCGTAGTTGCTGGCCGAGGTCGGCGTGCTGCGCAGTCCCCACCCGGTGAGATACGCCGGCGTGGCCAGAAGATTCAGCGCGGCCGAAGCCTCCGGCGGCGTGGCGGCACCGGAGGTGATCGCAGCCAGCGCCGAACCGGAGGTGCTTTCGCCAGCCTTGCCGGAACGACTGAAGCCGCTGATCCAGCGCTGCGTGCGCGGATCGAGGTAACGCGCGCGCACACTGGCGCGGGCGCGCGCACTGGCTGCCTCGGCCTGCCGGCTCAACGTGTCGTCATGCATCGACGCGGCCAGTTCGGACATCGCGTGCGACGCGTTGACCCACGCCGCCGACAGCGAGATTTCGTCGGTCAGGCGATCCTGCTCGTCGCCGCTCATCTTGTCGGCCGGCACGCGCGGCAGTCCGTCGTGGCTGTCCAGCAGCGACAGACAATAGCGGTAGGCCATCAACGTCGCGGGCCAGTGGCGGGCCAGGAAGGCGTGGTCGCCAGTGGCCCGATCGTAGTCGGCCAGCACGTCGAGAAAGTCGAAGGTGATATCCACATGCACATACATGTTGGGATAGTCCTTGGCCCAGTTGAGGAAGCCTGCGCTTTGCGTGATCTCGTGCCAGATCATGCCGTTGTCCGGTTTCTGGTAGCGGTAGATCAGATCCAACTCGCCGGCCGCCCGCGCGTAGTCGCCCTCGTGGATCAACGCCCGCGTCGCCACCAGTCCGTCGCCGGCGAAGTACCACGCATACTGCGGCCGGCGCGCGCCGTGCGACGGGCCGTAGCCCGCCACGATGCCGCAGCCCAGGCGCGCATTGCAGGTCCACGCCTGCTCCAGCGCGATCTGCGACCAACGCAGTGCGCGGTTCACCGCCGCATCGGGCGTGGTGATGCGCAGGATCCCCGCGTGCTCGAAGCGCCTGGCGTCGTCCGCGACTGCGGCGGCGGTCAGATGCTCCAGAGCCGCCACGGTGGCGTGCACATCCTCATTCGCCTCGCTCTGGCCGGCAAATACCAGCGTGGCGCAGCGCGCGGCGCCGCACGGGGCCGGCGTCAGGGTCATAAAGACTTCGCGCGTGAACCGGCTGTCGCGACGATCATTGTTCGGGCGGGTGTGCGCGGTGGTCTGCGGCGAAGCGATCAGCGCACTGAAACGGTGCAGCGGCTCGCTCAGCAGCAAGCCGTTCGAGGTGCTGTCCCACGCCATCTCCTGGCCGCCGATGGCGGCCGGCCACATCAGGTTCAGCGACGGATGAAAATGCACCCGCAGCTTCAGCTCGGCACTGCCCTCCACCCGAAAGCTCACCAGCACGCCCGGCTGCCGTGCGTGAGTGGTGATGCGCTCAAGCACGCGGAAGCCCGCACCGACGTAAGTGCGCGTGACCCCCAGCGGATCGACGGCCACCGAATCAAGCACGCTGATGCCCGGCACTGGCGCTTTTCCCGACGGCAAAATATCGATTCCGTAGCGGGACCCGATCTGCAAGGGAAATGCCCAGACCTCCAGGCCGTCCTCTGAATAGCCACCGGCAAAGGCCCGCAGACCATGGGCCGACACGTAGCGATCGGACCTGGCCTGATGGGTGGACCACACCGGCAGCCCAGGCGGCGGCTGCACCGCCGTGAAGCCGGCATCGGTTGACCTGCCGGCGGCGGTGCAGGCACAGGCGAGCAACAAAAACGCGAGAAGAAAACGAGGCATGCGGGTCCTGCACAGGTCGGGCGCGCATCCATGCCGCGCAAAAAACGAAGGGCCTCCGTACACGTGTGCCAGTCGCAACCCGCGCGTCCGCAAGCTTGACCAAGAGTAGACGGGCCTTGCCGTGAAGGCGAGAGCCGGCGGGAGCCGCCGGTGCGAAGCGCATCCGGCGTCCTCAGCGCCCTGGGCGTGTCGCCGTTTCCCGTAACGCGCTCGGCCCAGTCGAAACGCTCACGATCAATGGCGCTTACTTACAGCAAGCGTAAAACCTATTCTTCGTCATTCCTGCGAAGGCAGGAATCCAGCGACTTCCGGACGTTGCGGGGGCCATCAAAGCCGCCGAATCCCTACCTTCGCGGGTACAACGCGTGCCTCACCTCCGACATCCATCCGTCGTCGGTATAAAGGCGCACATCAATCTTTGGAAAGCGGATTGGTCCATACGGTGACCCAGGTGATCCCGGCTTAGTCACCGCCCGGCTTCGGCACATCTCCGGCGCTCACTCCTTCATCAAGCGCCTTGTCGGTCGCGCGGGCTTGATCGTCGCTATCGGGTTTTGGTGCCTGCTCTGCTACTTGATTTCCGCCGATATACTCCAGTTCGCTGAGCAGCGCGAAGT
>JALYXN010000138.1 GCA_030947085.1 Pseudomonadota bacterium
GTGGACTGGGGTCAAAAACGGGGTCAGGTTCACTTACGGTCGTTTGAATGGTTGTGAGGCGGGCGGTGCAACGTCTGACGCCGACAAGTCCTTGCACTTTTAGATGGCGCGCCATTTGGTAAGTGAACCTGACCCCGTTCCTACCCCGTTCCTGAGATCCGCCCGGTATACTGGCGCGCCATTCAAGAACACGGGACTTCCAATGAAAGCATGCCGAGCACTCGGGCCCGTAGCGGCCGCCATGCTGGTCTTCAGCATCGGCATCGGCATGGCCCATGCGGCGGCGGCGCCTGATGATTTATCCGAAACCATGGGCCTGTTGAAACACGCCATCAGCATCCGGACGGTCGAGGGTCAGCAACAGGTACCGATCCTGGCGGCGTATCTCGCCGACAAGCTCAAGGCCGGCGGTTTTGCGGCGGGCGATGTCGAGATCATCCCCGTGGGCGAGACGGCGGCGCTGGCGGCGCGCTATCGCGGCACCGGCAAAGGCAAACCGATTCTTCTGTCCGGTCATATGGACGTGGTGGTGGCCAAGCGCGAGGACTGGATCCGCGATCCGTTCACCCTGATCGAGGAAAACGGGTACCTCTACGGCCGCGGCGTGGCCGACATGAAAACGCACGTGGTAGTGCTGGTCGAAACCCTGATCCGCCTCAAGCGCGAAGGCTTCAAGCCAAGCCGCGACCTGATCCTGCTGCTGTCTGGCGACGAAGAGACAACGGCGGCCTCCACCCGCGAGCTGGTAAAGCGCTATCACGACGCTGAATTCCTGCTCAATGCCGACGGTATTTCCGGCTCCTTGGATACCGATACTGGCAAACCCACAATGTACTTTCTACAGGCTGCCGAAAAGACGTACGCCGACTTTCAGATCACGGTGACCGCCGCCGGCGGGCATTCCAGCGAACCCAGCGCTGACAATGCCATCTATCGGCTGGCGCATATCATCGAGCGCGTCGCCGCCTACCAGTTTCCATTGCAAAGCAACCCAATCACCCTGGCATCGATGCGTACGTTCGGCGCTGTCACCCCCGGCCCCATGGGTGCGGCGATGACCCGTTTCGCCGCCCATCCCGACGATGCCGCCGCTGCGGCTGTCATCTCAGCTGATCCCGAAAGCGTCGGCCAGATCCGCACCACCTGCGTAGCGACGATGCTCAACGGAGGCCATGCCCTCAACGCGCTGCCGCAGCGCGCCAGCGTGGACGTTAACTGCCGCATCTTTCCGGGTACTTCGGTCGACAGCGTGCGCACCACGCTGACCGGGGTGATCGATGATGCGTCCGCCACGTTAACCGTGCTGCCACCACCACCGGTCACCAGCCCACCTTCGCCGCTGCGCGCAGACGTGATCGCTGCCGCCACCGACGCCGTGCACGAGCGGTTTCCAGGGGTGATTGTGGTGCCCGGCATGTCTGCCGGTGCAAGCGACAGCATGTATTTTCGCAACGCCGGCGTACCCAGCTATGGCATCAGTGGCACTTTCGCCAAGCCGAACGACACGTTCATGCATGGCCTCAACGAAAGACTTCCGGCATCGGAAGTAGCCGCCGACCTGGCGTTCTGGCATCACGTACTGATCCAGTTGGCGAAGTAAGCGCGGCTGTTCCTTTGGCCTAAAAAACGGGGTCAGGTTCACTTACAGTCGTTAAAAAAAAACGGGGTCAGGTTCACTTACGGTCGTTTGAATGGTTGTGAGGCGGGCGGTGCAACGTCTGACGCCGACAAGTCCTTGCACTTTTAGATGGCGCGCCATTTGGTAAGTGAACCTGAGCCCGTTCCTAACCTGACCCCGTTCCTGGAGTTCGATATACCGATAGACGGTCATCAGGTAACGTTCGGTGTCAACCAGGCACGACTTGAATCGCCCTTGCCATAATGTGCCGCTGCGCCGGTGACGCTTATTGAATGCCTGCACGTAGCATTGCCCGAAGTTTCGCATGGCGCGTAACAACGCTTCCTGCGTAGGCGGCGTCAAAAGCAGGTGAACATGATTGCCCATGAGGACATAGGCGTGGACGGCAATGCCATGCTCGACCATCGCAGCACGTAGAATATCGTAGAAGTGGCGACGATCGATATTGTCAACGAAAATCGCGCAGCGATTCACGCCTCGCTGCGTGATATGGAGCGGGAATCCGGGAAACTCGAGACG
>JALYXN010000157.1 GCA_030947085.1 Pseudomonadota bacterium
AGATTGGATTGATCGATTTTACGCAGATGCTCGAAGTCGGCCTTGCTGGCTCTGGTCGAAGCGTCCATGACCGCGTGGCGCGCGTTCTGATCACGCTCAGCGCGTTGCGCGAGTTCGCGCGCCAAAGTCGGATCTTTAGGTTTGGCACTGGCGTAAACCTGAACTTCGGCGCGCATGCGCTTGACGTAGACATCAACCCACTTTGCCGCCGCCGGACACTGCGTGTCGGCGCTGCCCTGTGCTGCATCGGATGCATGGACTGGCCCCAACAGGATTGCAGCGATGACCAGTGCCAGTGCAGTGGTACCAAATAGTTTGTGCTTTTGCATATTTGGGGGCCTTGGAATCCAGTGTGGATCCTCGTCCAAACATGGAACTTCTCAACAAGACGAATAGGGTGCTTTGGACTGCTGCCGGTCCCACAGACATCCAGCGGTCAGGATTTCAGCTGACTTTCGCTCTCGGGCGCGCGCAGCTCCTTGGGCAGCGCGAAGGTGATGTTTTCCGGCTCACCGTCGAGCTCGCGCACTTCGCCGGCGCCCCAGGACTGGAGCCGTGCGATGACGTCGCGGACCAGCTTGTCCGGTGCGGAAGCGCCAGCGGTGAGGCCGATCCGGCGCACGCCATCGAGCCAGCTGCGCTCGATGTATTCGGCGCCGTCGATCAGATAGGAACGAACGCCCTGCTTTTCGGCCAGCTCGCGCAGTCGATTGGAATTGGAGCTGTTGACGGAACCCACCACCAGCATCAGATCGACCGCGTCGGCAAGCCGGCGAACGGCGTCCTGACGATTCTGGGTGGCGTAGCAGATGTCGTCCTTGCGCGGCCCTTCGATGTCCGGGAACCGTTCGCGCAAGGCGGCGATGATGGCTTTGGTGTCATCCACCGACAAGGTGGTCTGGGTGACGTAGGACAACAACTGCGGAAACTTCGGCTGCATCCGAGCGACGCATTCCAGCGACTCGACCAGCAAACTCTCGCCGGCGTTTTCCGGATTCCACTGCCCCATGGTGCCTTCGACTTCCGGGTGACCGGCATGCCCGATCAGCACCACACTGCGGCCGATACGCCCAAGCCTTGCAACCTCCATGTGCACCTTGGTAACCAGGGGACAGGTGGCATCGAATACCTTGAGATGGCGCTGTTCGGCTTCTTCGCGCACGGCTTGGGACACACCATGCGCGCTGAAGATCACGGTAGCGCCGTCGGGTACCTCGTCGAGTTCCTCGACGAAAACGGCACCGTCGGCACGCAGCTTGTCGACCACATAGCGGTTGTGGACCACCTCGTGGCGCACGTAGATCGGCGCGCCGTAAGACTCCAGCGCGCGATCGACTATGGCGATGGCGCGATCAACGCCAGCACAGAAGCCACGGGGATTGGCGAGCAGGATATCCAATGGATTGCCTCAATTCAGAACCGGCAGGAGCCCGCTCGCGGGATCCTGCGAAGGCCTTAATTATCGCACGCTGCCTGCAGGCTTGCCGGCGAACAGACTGAACGCGATCAGCAGCACGGCGCCGACGGTGATGCCGCTGTCTGCGATATTGAAAACAGGATAGCTCCAGTGCCGGTAGTAGACCTGGATGAAGTCGGTCACTTGTGACGCGTGCGCCCGGTCGATGAGATTGCCCACGGCGCCGCCGATGATCAGGGCCAGTGGCAGGCTGGTGCGCCAGTCGCGACGTGCGGTGCGCGCAAGCCAGGCAACCAGAACCGCGCTTATGACCACTGCCAGCACTACGAAGAACCAGCGCTGCCACCCGGATCCATCAGCGAGAAAACTGAACGCGGCGCCGCGATTGAAGGCCAGCGTCCAGTTCAAAAAACCGGGGATTACCGGATGCGGCATGCCTGCAGGAGGCAGCGCCTGCAATGCCCACCATTTGCTGAGCTGGTCGAGCGCAATGACCACGGCGGACAGCGATAGCCAGGGAAGTGCGTTGGGTTTGGGGGTCATGTGCGAGGGCTCGATGAGGGTGTGGCTTCCCTGCAACACAGAGGGAGGCTAGGAGGGGCTGTGCTTTTGAACTTGCAGACAAAAGATCAGGAGCGACCCCACCCCAGCCCTCCCCTGCTTCGCAGGGGAGGGAGATAGGGCGCGCTCCGTATCACGGGATCAGGGACGAATCAGAAAGGATGGCGCGTCGGTTTGCATGGGTATATACGAGGGCGCAATGAGGATGGCTCCTCCCCCTGCAACGCAGGGGGAGGCTGGCGACCGAAGGGAGTCCTTTAGCTGAGGGGATTCGCTATTCAACTTGAAAAATAGATCAGGAGCGACCCCTCCCCTGCGCAGCAGGGGAGGGAGTTAGAG
>JALYXN010000169.1 GCA_030947085.1 Pseudomonadota bacterium
GGCACGTTATTTTATCCGCAAGTGGATCCCAATCCCTATGCGGATGGGCCATCGTTGCCCTACGACATGATGGATTACCGTTCGGCGATGGATCTGTGGAGCGCGCATCGCGCTGATCGGCAGGCGCTCATCGCGCATGGCCTGTTGAAATTAACCGCTCCGCAAGTGAACCTGCCGCCGCGCATGGCGCAGGTGCTATCCACGACCAGTGAATTCTTTCCGATGTTCGACGTACCGTTCCGATACGGCCACGGTTGGTCGGCGCAGGATGATGCGAGCCGCGCGCGGATCGCGGTGATTTCCTCGGACCTTAACAACAAATTGTTCAACGGCGCCGACAGTGTGGGCCGCACGCTCCGGCTGAAAGACACAGATGTTCGCATCATCGGCGTGCTGGGTTCGTGGCGGCCGTCGCCGCAGTTCTATGACGTCGCGGGTGGGCGTTTTTCCGGTGGTCAGACCGGCGAATTCTATGGTCGTGCGGAAGATGTTTTTCTGCCGTTCAACAGTTCGTCGGATATCAATCCTCTTGGCTTCAATTACTTTACCTGCTGGAGCATGCCGAAAAGCGATGCGACCCTAAATACATCGCCCTGCGTATGGATGACGCTTTGGGTGCAGTTGGGTAGTGCGGCCAAGGTCCGCAGCTATCGTCAGTTCGTGGCCGACTATGCTGCTCAGCAGAAGTCACTCGGCCGCTTCGCGCGCGCCGATAATACGCAGCTGCGCAGCTTGATGGAATGGCTGAACTTCAATCATGTAGTGCCCAGCGATGTGCGCCTGCAGATGTGGCTGGCTTTCGCGTTTCTTCTTATCTGCCTGCTCAATACCGCGGGTTTGATGCTGGCGAAGTTCCTGCGCCGAGCTGGAGAGATCGGGGTGCGGCGTGCGTTAGGTGCTAGTCGGGCCGCGATCATAACGCAGTGCCTGTTTGAAGCTGGATTGATCGGTTTGACAGGCGGAATCGGTGGTCTGCTGCTGACTTTGCTGGGGCTGTGGCTGGTGCGTCGCCAGCCGGTGGCCTATGCGGATCTGGTGCATCTGGATACGGCAATGTTCCTCGCTACGTTTGCGTTAGCTATAGCCGCCAGCCTGCTGGCCGGCCTGTTGCCCGCGATACGGGCCAGCCGGCTGGCGCCGGGCCTACAACTGAAGATCACTTGAGGACGATGGCATGCAGATTCACCCCGTTCTTTCTGCGCTGCGCAAACATCGCGTCGCCGCATTGCTGATTGCGATGGAAATAGCGCTGGCCTGCGCGGTGCTTTGCAATGCTTGTTTCCTGATTGCCATCCGCGTGCAGCAGATTGAGATTCACAGCGGCGTCGATGAGCGCGCACTGGCTATTGTTAAGCTGCTGAGCTTCGATGAAAACGACGGGGTTGACCTCAACGCCCGCATGCTCAGCGGCCTGGCCACAATTCCGGGCATGCAGTCGGTCAGCGTGATCAACGCCGTGCCGTTCGGCGGTTCTCCAAACAATGCTGGCATTACCACAGACGCTGCAGGCAAGCAGTTCGCCGGCGTTGTAAATTTCTACACGGGCGGGCCGAGCAGCTTTCAGGCGCTGGGACTGCGACTGATCGCCGGACGTGCGCCGCAGGGTGATGACTACCAGCCTGTCGTCCACTTCGTGCCCGACGACGCGCTGGTGTGGGTCACGCAGTCGCTAGCTGACCATGCGTGGCCCGATGTAGACCCGATCGGCAAAGAATTCTGGGTCGGCAAGCCTCACTTCCGGGTAGCCGGAGTAGTGGCGAATTTCGCGCGGCCCTCGCCTGGAGAGGGCGGCCCTTCCACCATCGGGTGGTCCGTGTTCGTGCCCTCGCAGCCTGGTGCGCATTTCGCTGGGACGTACCTTCTGCGAGCGTCACCTGAGCAACTGCCGCGTGTGCTTCGTGACGCGCGAGCAGCCATTGCCAAAACTGCGCCCGAGGCCGTGCTGGACTCCAGCGCTAGCCAGAGTCTGGTCAGCTTGCGCGAAAGCTTCTTTCAGCAGGACCGAACCATGGCCGGCATCCTTCTCGGCGTCATCGTAGCGATGTTACTGGTCACCGCACTTGGCATCGTCGGTTTGGCCAGTTTCTGGGTGCAACAGCGACGCCGACAGATCGGCATCCGCCGTGCCATCGGTGCGACGCGCGGCGACATCCTGCGCTACTTCCAGACCGAGAACTTTCTGATCGTCAGCCTCGGTATCGGACTGGGCATGTTGCTGGCCTACCTGCTCAATGCGGTACTGATGCACTTCTACGAGCTACCGCGCCTGCCGCTGTACTACCTGCCGATCGGCGCACTGGCGCTGTGGCTGCTGGGCCAGCTGGCGGTGCTCGGACCGGCGCTGCGAGCGGCGGCCGTGCCACCGGTAGTGGCGACGCGGTCGGTGTGATAACCATCCAACTCATTCACTGTGGGAGCGGCTTCAGCCGCGATGTCTTGGCTATCGAAGCCCGTTGGAAAAAGAGCATCACCGTTGAAGCCGCTCCCACAAGTGCCGCTGCCCGTGCCTTTGCAGATCCGGACAATTCGATGAAGGAATCAACGCATGTTCCGCTATTACCTTGATCTGGCGCTGCGCAGCCTCAGGCGTAGTCCTGCGCTTACTGCGCTGATGATGCTGGCGATCGACTTTGGGGTGGCTGCCTCGATGACCACCTATGCGGTGTTTCGTGGTGTGGCAGGCGACCCGCTTCCATGGAAGTCGTCGCAGTTCTTCGTTCCGCAGATCGACACGTGGGGACCGGTGGAGATGTCGGGGCCGGCGCCCGCCGTGGCAGCAGCGAACCGCCGGATGCACTCGACTATGCCGACGCGATGGCCTTGATGCGTGATCATCGGGCCGCCCATCAATCGGCGCCCTATCAGGTGGCTCCCACGGTCTTGCTGGCGGGAAAGGGCAGCAGCCCTATTTCGACTTCCGGATTTGCCGTCTACAGCGAATTTTTTTCGATGCTTGGAGTGCCGTTTCACTACGGTCGTGCATGGGTTGCCGCCCGTGCGGACATTTTCCGATATTGCCAGACCGAAAATTTTCTGATTGTCAGCGGCGGCATCGGTCTGGACGCGGTGCTGGCACTGACACTCAACCTGTGGCAGATGCAGCACTACCCGCTGCCGCGCTTGCCGTTGACCTGTCTTCCGATGGGTGCTGTGGTTGCTGGGTCAGCTGGCGGTGCGCGGGCCGGCGCTGCGTGCTGCTGCGGTGCCTCCGGTATTGGCAGCGAAGGGTGGATAAGCGATATCAATGAAACAAGAGTGCTCGCGCGGGTCACGGAACAGAAGGTAATTCAGACATATGTTCGGATACAACTTTGAATTAGCGTTGCGGGGTCTGAAACGGCATCCGCGCACGACTGCGCTGGTGGTGTTGACGATGGCGCTGGGACTGGCCTCGGCAATGACTACCTTGACCTTGCTGCATGTGCTTTCCGCCGATCCGCTGCCGGGTATCAGCCAGCACCTCTACCTGGGTTGGGTGGACTCCCGGCAGGCGCTGAAGAGTGATGAGTCGGACGATGAAGGTGTGCAGTCGACGCTGAAGCTGGCCGACGCGCAGGCGCTGGTGGCCGCGCGTCGTGCGCCGCGACAAGTGATGCTCAGTGGAATACTGCAGGACGTGCAGAGTG
>JALYXN010000176.1 GCA_030947085.1 Pseudomonadota bacterium
TCGATCTGCATGCGCGCGGGCCGAAGTTTTTCCGGCTCACCGGAGTGTCCGTTGTGTTTACTCACCATCTTGTCGTTCGTCCTTATTCGCTTGCGCTTGCGTCAGGCAGTGATGCGATTTACACATCTTCCTGAAATATTTTCTTCTTATCATTCGCTGAGAGTACGCCACTGCAGCAGTTCAGGCGGCTAGCTGGCCATACTGCTGGCCCGGTAAAACTGCAATGGTAGCTATGACCAAGCAATCGTCATGCCAGCTCGACGGAACGCCGAGAAGCTATCTGGCCAGTAGTACCCGAATTTCCCAGGCCTTGCGCCCCGGCGCGATGACTTGGGAATGATAAAGCTCGACCCATCTCGTCACATTGCGTCGCACCCGGCCCGCTTATCCCCCGTTGACATTTGGCATGGGCGTGTTGCTCTGACGCCCAATCAATATCTACGGCAGAGAATTATGGCAAACAGGGTGACGCTGCTTGCTGGACTTGCCGCTTGCCAGCAGCTATTCTTTAACTACGCGTGGATCCATTGCTTATCGGGTGTCGGCCAGTTCTGGCAGCCGCGGATGGCACCGATGCTTTCAAATCGACCCATGAATAGTTGCCGACGTCCGCTTTCGCTTTAGTGACTTGAACCATCACCGTGGCTGACAACCCGGAATCTGGTGAGCACTGGCCGCTTGTGGCCTACCCTGATCGAACCGCCGCCGTGTGGCTTCATCATGGACGTCACATCCATGGCGCACGGCACGCCTCGGCCGAAGATGTGTAATGAACGCAGTACCTCGGGAATACCGCCTCACCGCCGTGTTCGAGCTCGGACATTCCACTGTCTTGCTGCATCTGGACGCCTCGGACCATGTTTAACGCACTGCAGCCGCTGAATGCGGCCCCATGACACGTAATTGATGAGTACAGAGCCAGTCGACTCGCAGGATCTGGTCAGCACACCGAAGGACGCGTTTGCCTCGATGCCGCAGCAGCAGGAAATGCCGCTGGCGATCGTGCGCGGCGAGCCGATTCTGCAAATGCCGCAGGATCTGTACATTCCGCCGGATGCCCTCGAAGTCATTTTGGAGTCGTTTGAGGGACCGCTGGATCTTCTGCTCTACCTGATTAGAAGGCAGAACCTCGACATTCTCGATATTCCGGTTGCGGAGATCACCCGGCAGTACATGACGTATATCGAGCTGATGCGCGACGTGATGCGGCTGGAACTGGCGGCGGAATACCTGTTGATGGCCGCTATCCTGGCCGAGATCAAGTCCCGTCTGCTGCTGCCGCGACCGCCCGCGCCGGAGGGACTGGAAGAAGATCCACGTGCCGAACTGGTACGGCGTTTGCAGGAGTACGAGCGATTCAAGCGGGCAGCGGAGGATATCGAAGCGCTGCCGCGAATGGAGAGAGACAGCGTGGTGGTCCATGCCGAGGTGGGCGAACGCAACGTGATCAAGTTGCCGCCGCCGCTGGAGCTGAACGAGATGCTGCTCGCGTTGAAAGACGTGATGCACCGGGCCGAGCTGTTCGGACATCACGCCATCAGGCGCGAGACCCTGAGCGTTCGCCAGCGCATGGGGGACTTGCTGAGCCGGCTCAACGACCGCAGCTTTCATCGCTTCGAAAGCCTGTTCGACATGGCCGAGGGCCGGCCAGGCGTGGTGGTGACTTTTCTGGCCATGCTGGAGCTGGCCAAGGAAATGCTGGTCGAGATCGTGCAGGAGGTTCCACTGGCCGCGATCTATGTCCGAGCGAAGGCAAGCGGATCCGAAGAGTTCGCTGACTACCCAGCGAATGAAGAACAAACCGGCGAATCGGCCCTGATCGAATCTTCCGGCGAATGAACACCATGACTGAATCGGCATCCGACACCAAGGCCATGCAGATCGAGCAACTTAAACCCATTATCGAGGCCGCGCTACTGGCCTCCAGTCAACCGATGACTACCCATCATCTGGGCGACTTGTTCAACGATGACGACCAGGTCGGCCACGAACAGATCGCCAAGGCGCTGGAGGCGCTGGCGAACGACTGCGAGGGTCGCGGGGTCGAGCTGAAAGAAGTAGCTTCCGGTTTCCGTTATCAAGTGCGCCAGGACGTGCATCCGTGGATTTCGCGGATGTGGACCGAACGACCGAGCCGCTATTCACGCGCGCTGCTCGAGACGCTGGCACTGATCGCGTATCGGCAACCGATTACCCGTCCCGAAATCGCGCAGATTCGTGGTGTGGTGGTTTCATCCAGCATCATCAAGACGATGGAGGAGCGCGAATGGATTCGTGTGGTCGGCCATCGCGACGTGCCCGGCAGGCCGGCATTGTTTGGCACCACCCGTGCGTTTCTGGATTACTTCAATCTGAAATCGCTGGATCAACTTCCTCCCTTGTCCGACATCCGCGATATGGAAGACCCGCAGCTTCGTTTCGAGCCGGAGCCACTACCCCTTCACGTCACGCGCGACCTTCCGATCGATCCGGAAGAGGAAATTCCAGCCGATACCGAATCGACATCCGACGCTGACAACACGCTCAGCGACAGCGACAACCAGGCGGCCGCGAAACACGCGGTTGACGAGATCAACGACACCACGGCAGATGCTGATGCGGACGCCGCTCCACCCGAGTCCGACGAGCGCGATTCAGAAACAGCCAAACTCGCCGAACACCCGATGCCCACTGCCGACGAGGCAGCGAACCCTGCCGCGGACATCGAACCCGATGCCGCCGAGCAAGATACCGAGGAGTACCGCGCATGACTGCGCCGCAAAAATCCGTTTTATCCCTGAAGCGCGATTCGCGCATCGATCCTGACGCGCCCGCGCTGGAAGAGCGCCTGCACAAGGTGCTGGCCAATGCCGGCCTCGGCTCGCGCCGCATGCTGGAGCAACGTATCCAGTCCGGCGAAGTCGAGCTGAATGGCGCGCCCGCCGAAATCGGCATGAGCGTGAAAGCCGGCGACCGCGTTGTCATGGACACCAAACAGTTCGTGGTGGCTACCGACAGTCGCGACGATGCCGAAGTGCTTATCTATCACAAGCCCGAGGGCGTGCTGACCACCCGCGACGATCCCGACGGTCGTCCCACTGTGTTCGAACAGCTGCCGCGCCTGAAGGGTGCACGCTGGGTCGCTGTGGGTCGCCTGGACATCAACACCACCGGCCTGCTGCTGCTGACCACCGACGGTGAGCTGGCCAACGGCCTGATGCACCCCAAGAGCGGTCTCGAACGCGAATACCTGTGCCGCGTGCACGGCGAAGTACCTGACGAGATCATCGAGCGCCTGAAGGCCGGCGTGGAGCTGGAAGACGGCCCTGCCCGCTTCGACGAAATAGCCGTCATCAGTCGCGGCGGAAGCCACAGCTGGTTCCGCGTCGTGATCAAGGAAGGGCGCAACCGCGAGGTTCGCCGGTTGTGGGAATCGCAGGGTTTTCTGGTCAGCCGTCTCAAGCGTATCCGTTACGGCAAGATCGAACTGCCGCGCAATCTTCGTCGTGGCGAGTGCGAATCGCTGGATGCCGAAGCCGTCAAGCAACTGCGTCAGACCACCGGTCTTGGTGCAGCACAACCGGTTCTGACCCTGAGTCCGGTGCTGCATCAGCGCCGCGCCAATCGCAGCGTTACCGAGTACCGTCCCGAGCGTGGCGCCGGCACCGCATGGACTGGCGGCCAGGATGAAGCCCGCGAGCTGCGTGCCTACGACCGCATCCGTGAAGAGCCGACCCGTGGTCGCAAGCCGCCGCGTCCGGGCGGTCGGGAAGTCAATGGCAATCTGGCTCGTCCCGAGCGCGGTGCCGGCGGCAAGGGACGGCGCGTGGCGCCGGGCCAGGAACTGCCCTCGGTTCGCAGCTGGTTCGCTGGCGAGAACCGTGATGGCAACGCCGGTCGCCCCACTGCACCGCGCGGCAATGCCGGTGCCGCGGCTGGCAATCGTCGCCCTGCGGGAAGCAAACCGCGCGCCGGTGGCGGTGCCCCTTCCCCCTACAGCGGTTTCGGTGGTGGCGGCGAGTCCCGCGCTCCTGCCGGTGCCGGCAATCGCGCCGCGGCCCCCGGCCGTGGCCGGCCTCCAGGCCAGAGCCAGGGCAACGGCAACGGCAATGGAAACGGCGATCGCGCCAATGGCAATCAGGCTCGTCCGCAAGGCCAGGGTGGCAATCGCCCCCAGGGTTCGGGTCGACCGCAAGGTCAGGGCGGCAATCGCCCCCAGGCCGGTGGTGGACGTCCTCAGGGCCACGGTAATAGTGGCGCGCGGCCGGCCGGCGGCGGCAACCGCGGCGGCAATGGCGGCAATGGCAATCGATCCGGTAATCGCTGAGCTTCGGCTCGGCGTCCGTCCGCAGGTTTGCTGATCGATGGTTCGCATCTATCACAATAACCGCTGCGCCAAGTCGCGTGCGACGCTGGCGCTGCTGCAGGAGCGCGGCGAAAACGTCGAGGTCATCAACTATCTCGACACACCGCCTGATATCACTGAACTGGCCGCGTTGCTGCAGCAGCTCGGCCTCAGTGCACGCCAATTGTTGCGTGCCGGCGAAGCGGAGTATCGAACGCTCGGGCTATCTGACCCGTCACTTGATGACGATGCATTGATTGCTGCCATGGTCACTCATCCAAAACTGATCGAGCGACCGATCGTGGTCGCCAACGGCAAGGCCGCGATCGGCCGACCACCCGAAGCTGTGCTGGCGATTCTTTAAGACAGTTTGATAACCATGGGGCGGCTCTTGTGGGAGCGGCTCTTGTGGGAGCGGTTTCAGCCGCGATGCTCTTGCGCCAAGGTCCAACAAAAAAGCATCGCGGCTAAAGCCGCTCCCACAAGTAAAACCGCTCCCACTAATCCTTCCCGCAGAAGATCGTTCAATCCGGCTCAAGCGAAAACGCATCGGCATCCATCCATGCCGGGAAGCGTTCGCGGTGCGCAAGCAACACGGACGGATCCAGTGTCACCGTCACCACCTGCTCCTGCGCGCCCAATTCAACCAGCGGCTCGCCGACGGGATCGATCACCGCGCTGTCGCCAGCGTACGCAATCTCGTTGCCATCCACGCCGACGCGGTTGACCCCGATCACGTAGCTCAGATTCTCGATGGCCCGCGCACGCAACAAGGTACGCCATGGCTGCCGTCGAGGTGCCGGCCAGTTCGCCACGAACAAGGCCAGGTCGTAGTCCATACCTGCTGTCGCGGATGCCAGTCGACGGTTGCGCAGCCATACCGGGAAACGCAGGTCATAGCAGACTTGCGGCAAGATCCGCCAGCCTTTGAGCTCGACGATCAAACGGTCCCTTCCGCCGCCGTAGCGTGTGTGTTCGCCGGCCATGCGGAACAGGTGACGCTTGTCGTATTGAGCGAAGCTGCCATCAGGCTGCATCCACAACAGACGGTTGTACACGACATCGTTTTCGCGGATAGCCAGGCTGCCGCAGATCACCGCATCCATCTCGATCGCCAGCGCGCGCAGCCACTCCACACCCTCGCCGTCCAGCGCCTCGGCGCTGGCGCGGGTATCGTTACTGAAGCCGGAGAGAAACGTTTCCGGCAACAGGATCAAGTCGCTGCCGGCCGCCTGATGCACGAGGCCACCGTAGTATTCGCGATTGGCCAGCGCATCGTGCCAACGGGTCGCACCCTGGACCAGTGAGACCTTCAACGATTGCAAAGTCATAGCTGACACAGCCGTTCTGCCGCCGCTTCCATCGTCGCATCGCTCTTGGCGAAACAAAGCCGTAGCAGCCGTGTCCCCGGCGGGGTTTCGTAGAAGGGTGTCAGCGGAACGGCTGCCACGCCGCCATGCTCGACCAGCCATCGGCTGAACGGCAGGTCGTCTTGGTCGCGAATGGCCGCGTAATCGACCAACTGGAAATAGCCACCCGGAACGTCCAGCAGCTTCAGTCGCGAAGGCGCCAGCAGGGCGCGGAAGCGATCGCGCTTTTCCTGGTAGAACGCCGGCAACCCGAGGTAATGCTGCGGATCACTGGCCATGAATTCGGCAAACGCCACCTGCGCCGGATGAAACGTGCAGAAGGTGAGGTATTGGTGCACTTTGCGGAACTCCGCTGTCAGCGCAGCAGGTGCCACCGCATACCCCACCTTCCAGCCCGTGCAGTGGTAGGTCTTGCCGAATGAGGAGACCACGAAGCTGCGCTCGGCAAGCTCGGGATGACGCAACACGCTCTCATGCTGTGCGCCGTCGTACACGATGTGCTCGTAGACCTCGTCGGACAGCACCACGATGTCGGTCTCCCGCACGATCGTCGCCAATTCCTCAAGATCGGCCGAAGACAGCACCGCGCCACTGGGATTGTGCGGGCTGTTGATCAGGATCATGCGCGTCTTCGGCGTCACCGCGTCGCGCACCTGCTGCCAGTCGATCGCGAACGTGGGCAGCGTCAGCGGGATATGCACGGCGCGCGCACCCTGCAAGTTGATGGCCGGCTCGTAGCAGTCATAGGCCGGATCGAACACGATCACTTCTTCGTCCGCTCGAACCACGGCGGCAATGGCGGCAAAGATCGCTTCAGTGGCACCGGAAGTGACGGTGATATCAGTGTCGACATTGATCTTGCGGCCATACAGCCGTTGGGTCTTCAACGCGATCTGCTGGCGCAGGCCCGCTGTGCCATGCATCGGCGCGTATTGGTTGCGGCCTTCATTCATGGCGCGATTCAAGGCCTCGCGCAACCCTTGCGGTGGCTCGAAGTCAGGGAAGCCCTGGCCCAGATTCACGGCCTTGTGGGCCATTGCCAGCTGACTCATGATGCTGAAGATGGTCGTGCCGACTTTCGGTAGCTTGGTTTCAATCATCATCATCTGGCCGTATGGATGTCCGTAAAACTTGAAGCGTAACGCAACACCGGCGAGCCGGACGTCAACGCATCCTCATGCTGTCGGCAAGGGATTCAGCGGACGTTCCTTGCATTGCTCATGCTTGAGCATGGTCGCGGCCGGCAGCCGATCGGCCAGAAAGTCAACCAGCGCCCTCACACCAGGCAGCATGCCGCGCCGGCTGGGATAAACGAAATGCATGGTGCCTTCCGGCACGCTCCATTCAGGAAGCACCACCTCCAACTCACCGGCGGTGATGGACGACGCGCAGACAAACTCCGGCAGCAGTGCCACGCCCATACCGCGCCGCGCCGCTTCCAGCAGCACGGCAAAATCACCGCTGATCAATCGGGCCTTCACTTCGACATTGGTCTGCTTGCCGTCCGCGTCAATCAACTCCCACAACTGCGGCCCTTCGTGCTCGCGCATCGACAGCGCCGGCAGTCTTGCCAGCTCATCGGGCTGGGTTGGACGGCCCTCCGCATCGAGCAGCTGCGGGCTCGCTACCAGCTTGGTGCGTGCCTGCCCAAACGTGCGAATCACCAGATTGGCATCCGTATCGAGTTTGCTGCGCACGCGAATCGCCAGATCGAAGCCCTCGCCAATGACGTCGACTCGCGAGTTGCTGGACAGTACCCGGACCTGCATCTTCGGATACAGCGTCAGAAAATCCGGCAGCACATACGCCAGCACGGTTTGCGCCAGCGAGACGGGGCAACTCAAGCGCACCACGCCGCGCGGCTCGGCTCGCAATTCGTCGA
>JALYXN010000182.1 GCA_030947085.1 Pseudomonadota bacterium
GGTCAGTGGTGGCACGCTCGGCGCGCTGCTGGACTATCGGGCGAATGTGCTTGATCCGGTGCAGAACCAACTGGGTCAGGCGGCGGTAGCGCTCGCCTCGAGCGTGAATACGCAGCAGGCCAAGGGCCTGGATCTCAATGGTAAGCAGGGTGCTCCGATCTTCAGTGTGCCCGCACCGGCCGTGCTCGGCGCGGCGGGCAATCTGGGCACGGCGACAGTCAGTGCCAGCATCAGTAGTGTGTCCCAGCTGACCGCATCGGATTACAAACTCAGCTACAACGGCACCCAGTGGAACCTGCAAACCACCAGTGGACAGAACGTGACGCTGACACCCAATGGCGGTGGCAGTTATTCAGCCGACGGGCTCACCTTCAGCGTCTCTAGCACGGCGCAGGCCGGCGACAGCTACCAGATCCAGCCCACCCGCAACGTGGCGGCCGGACTGGCGGTAGTGATGACCGACCCCAAGGGCATCGCCGGCGCCGCCGCGCTCGTCACGAACGCCGCCGCGGGCAACGCGGGCAGCGCGGTGACCGGCGCCGTTGTCGTCACCGATCCTTCCAATCCGGCTCTGCTCAGCAATGCCACGGTGACCTTCACCGCCGCCAATGCCTACTCGGTCACCGACGGCAGCGGCACCGTGCTGGCCAGCGGACCCTATGTGACCGGTCAGACGATTTCGGCCAACGGCTGGAGTACCAACTTTTCAGGCGCGCCAGTCGCGGGCGACAGCTTCAGCGTGGCCGCGAACACCAGCGGACTCAACGACAACAGCAATGCGCTGACCTTGTCGGGCATGGCCGATGTTGGCGTGCTCAGCGGCGGCACCACCTCGGTGCTGGGCGCCTACGCCACGCTTACCACCTTGATCGGCAACGCTGGCAGCCAGGCCGCCGTCAACCTGACCACGCAAACCAGCCTCAATAATCAGGCGGTCTCCGCCCAGCAGAGTGTGTCCGGCGTGAATCTGGATGAAGAGGCCGCGAACCTGGTCAAGTTTCAGCAGGCCTATCAAGCCTCGGCGCAAGTCATCGCCACCTCGCAAACCATCTTTTCCACCTTGCTGTCAGCCGTCCAGAGGTAATCTTCATGCGCCTTTCCACCCACTGGATGTACCAGCAGTCGACCAGCACGATGCTCAGCCAGCAAAGCAAGCTCTCCGCGACCCGAAACCAGGTCAGCACCGGGCAGCGCATCAACGTGGCTTCGGATGATCCGGCGGGCGCCGGGCAGATGGTCAGCCTCAATCACATCTTGGCCGCCAATACGCAGTACACCAACAATATCAACGGCGCCAGCACCCGTCTGTCCAGCGAGCAGTCGGTCTTGAACTCGGTCGGTAATGGGCTTGACAGCGCGCGATCGATCGCCATCCAGGGCATCAACGGCATGTTGTCCAGCAGTGATCGTTCGGCCATGGCGACCCAGTTGGGCCAACTGCGCGACCAGTTGGTGCAGCAGGCCAATGCCAGCGACGCCAATGGCAACGCCTTGTTTGCCGGCACCAGCACCAACACCACGCCGTTCGTGAAGGGTGCCTCGGGTGCGGTGAGCTACACCGGCACCGACGCAACGCAGATGACCAGAGCAGGTCCGGGCCTGCAGATCCCCACCAGTGACGCTGGCAGCGGCCTGTTCATGAATATTCCCGCCGGCAATGGCAGCTTCAGTGCCAGCGCGGGTGTCGCAAACACCGGCGCCCTGGTGGTCGGTGCCAACAGCGTCACCGACCCGGTGGCGTGGAGCGGCGCAAGCGCCGCCAGCGGCGGTGGTTACACCATCACCTTTGGCGCCGGCAGCAGCTGGGCCGCCACCAACGCGAGCGGAGCGGCGGTGAAGGACAGCGCCGGCAACCCGCTCACCGGCACCTACCAGGACGGCGGCAGCATCAGCTTCAACGGCATGTCAATCGGCATGAGCGGCATGCCTGCAGCGGGCGACACGGTGGGCGTGAACGCGGGCGGAACGCAGGACATTTTTGCCACGTTGAACAACATGATCGTGGCGCTGCAGGGCAATGGGAGCGCAGCGCAATTGTCGAACACGCTCAATCGGCAAATTGAGTCACTGGACAACAGCAAAAGCGCCGTTACCGCCACCGAGGTAGCCATCGGTGGGCGGCTGAACACGCTGAATCAGCAGCTAGGTGTTTATCAGAGCCTGAATGTTACGTATCAGGCAGCGCTTTCCGGCGTAAGAGATGTGGACGTCTATACGGCCATAAGCAATCTTTCATCGCAATCCGCGGCGCTGCAGGCATCGCAGCAGGTGTTCTCGCAGATGAAGTCGACCACGTTGTTCAACTACATCAAATAGAACGATGCGTTGGTCGTGTGGCAGGCGCCACCGCCGGGATTTTTGGGTGCGCGTCGGGAGTGGCGCGGGGCTCGATCGGCAGGTCAATCGGTACGTCTCGCATGACTCGGAAAAGAAATCCATAGCTGGCGCTCAAGTATTCCCGCATGGCGCCGAAAAACTTCCTGAGGCGGGTGGCACTCCAACGAAGGAGCCTAACCGCCGGGATGAAGAACATTGGACAAACCGGCTTCAGGTTTCCCTTCAGGAGATACCCATGTCACTTAGCATCTACACCAACATCAATTCGCTGACCGCACAGAACAACCTGGCCAAGTCGCAGAGCGCCGTATCGCAGGCGACCGCGCGTCTGTCCTCGGGCTTGAAGATCAACAGCGCCACCGACAACGCCGCCGGCTATGCGATCTCGACCAATTTCACCACCCAGATCGGCGGTCTCGGCCAGGCCAGCTCCAACGCCAGCGACGCGATCAATCTGGCGCAGACCACCCAGTCCGCGCTGAGCCAGGTCACCGCAAACCTGCAGGCGATCCGCGATCTGGCCGTGCAGTCGGCCAACGGCAGCTACACCAATGCCGACCGCGCCTCCATCAACACCGAAGTGCAGCAACGCCTGGCGGAAATCACCCGTATCGCCAACCAGACCGACTTCAATGGTCAAAAGGTGCTGGACGGTTCGCTCGGCAACCTGAGCTTCCAGGTCGGCGCCAACGTCGGCCAGACCATCAGCGTCAACGTGAGCCAGGGTGTCAAGGCCAGCCAGCTCGGTGCCGTCGCGGAAGTATCGGGTGGCACGATTCCGGCTGCCGCGTTTACACCGTCCTCGGGTACGGTCACCGGTTCGGCAGCAGCGACCCTGTCTTCGGCGTATACCTTCACCGTCGATGGTAAATCCGTTACGACGGTCGTTGGCGATACCACCGCCGCACTGCTGCAGGCTGACGTCCAGAACCAGTTGAACACCGCGGCACCTGGGGCCTACACGGTCAGCAACGTGGCCGGCGTATTCAAGATCACCAATAACGCCACCGGCACCGCGTCGGCGGCACCGGTTATCGCCGGCGGCGTAGGCGCCACCAGTTTCATCGGTGCTGCGCCGACCTCGGTGGCTGGTGGCGCCAACAATCTGGGCAGTGAAGGCCTGTCGATCAATGGCACTACGATCACTGCGGCCAGCCTGGCCGGCGTGACCAGCCTGCAGGGGCTGTCCGACGCCGTCAACGCGGCCAATGTTTCGGGTGTCACTGCGGCGGTGAATGCGGCCGGTACCGGCCTGAATTTCTACTCCAAGGACGCCACCAGGGGCCTCAACATCGTTGATACGGGTGCCCAGGTGGTTACGGCTGGAGCGACGAACGGCAACGGTGGCGCCTATACCGCCGGGACCACGGCATTGGTTGGCGGCAGCCTTGCCGCCGGTACCGTGGGTACGGTGGACGGCGCCAATGACGTGATCTCGCGCATCGACGTGGCACTGAATACGGTCAGTAACCTGAACAGCACCCTGGGTGCGATCCAGAACCGGTTCCAGTCGACGATCTCCACGCTGAGCTCGCAGCGTGACAACCTGGCTTCGTCACAGAGCACGATTCGCGACGCGGATTTTGCGGCGGAGACCGCCAACCTGAGCAAGGCGAATATCTTGCAGCAGGCCGGTATCTCGGTGCTGGCCCAGGCCAACTCGCAGCCGCAGCAAGTGCTGAAGCTGCTGCAGTAACCGTCACCGGGCCGGTCGCGTTCACTTCGCGACCGGCCCTTGCCGGGCTTTGAAACGGTCGGGTAGCCCATGCCAATGGCAGGGCCGCCCGACCGGCCGGAGCCGCCGGCAAAGCCCTTGCCTGCATCGGCGAGGTTTTTGCCGGCGACTCGTCGCCCTCGCCCTTAGAGGGGCAGGGCAGGATTCCACTCCCACGAGAATCGCCATGACCAGCAGTGCTACATCCGGCAGCAGCCTTAGTTCACTGCTCAGTGCATTGACCGGACCTGCTCCCGCCAGCAGTACCGCGAGCCTCGGCCAGGGCATTCTCAGCTCCGCTGGTGTTGGCTCGGGATTGAACGTGACCGCGATTGTGACTGCCCTGGTCAACGCCAGGCAGGCGGCACCGCAGGCGCAGATCACCAAGGCTGCCACCCAGGCCAACAGCACCTTGACCGGCCTCGGTACGCTGAGCAGTTCGCTGAATTCACTGCAGACGGCAGTGACCGCGCTGACCACCAGCAGCACCTACAACAGCTACACCGCCGCGCTGGCCGATACCACGCTCGGCACCGTCAGCACCTTGAGCAATGCGCAGCCAGGCAGTTATGCCTTGAATGTGACGCAGCTGGCCACGGTGCAACAGCGCACCAGTACGGCCTATGCCGGCACTGTTGCGATCGGCAGCGGCACGCTCAATATCGGCGTGGGCAGCAACAGCGTCAGCATTACCGTCTCGGCCACCGCCACCCTGCAGGACATTGCCACTGCGATCAATGGCGCCGCGGGCAATCCCGGGGTGACCGCCACGGTGATCAACGGCACCAATGGTTCGCAACTGTTGCTGAGCTCCAACAAGACCGGCGTGGCCAACGGCTTCACCATCAGCGCCGCCAGCGGCAGCAGCTCCGGCCTGGCCAGCCTGGCCAGCAACCTCAATACGGCAGGCAGCAGCGAGGCCAAGGACGCGCAGCTCACCCTCAACGGCATCGCCGTGAGCAGCGCCAGCAACTCGGTGAGCGGCGCCATCGGTGGCGTGACGCTTAATCTGGCGGCCAAAGGCAGTACCACGCTGACCGTGACGCAGGACACCAGCACTACCGCCACCGCGATCCAGGCCTTCGTGACCGCCTACAACAGTTACGCCAGCTCGATAAGCTCACTTTCCAGCTACAACTCCACCACCAAGACCTCCGGTGCCTTGCTCGGGGATTCCACACTGAACTCGGTGCAGAACCAGATTTCAGGTGCGCTCAGCAAGAGCGTGGCGGGCAACAGCATCGGTTCGCTGGCCAGCCTCGGCATCACCCGTCAGGCCGACGGCACCCTGTCGGTCGACTCGACCAAGCTGAACAGCGCGCTCAGCGCGAGCCCGGCCGCCGTGCAGGATCTTTTCTCCGGCGCGAATGGCTATGCGACCAACCTTGGCACGGTGCTCGGCTCGTTTACGGCCAGCACCGGGATCATCGCGACCCGTCAGCAGAGCATCACCAGCAGCCTCAGCAAGCTGAGCACCCAGCAAACGGCATTGAACGCCCGCATGGCGATGTATCAGCAGCAGTTGCAGACCCAATACACCAACCTCGACAAGCTGATGTCCAGCCTGAATAACACCAGCAACTTCCTGAGCACCACGCTGGCGCAGCTGACCAATCCGCCGAAGAACTGATCTAGCAGGAGACCGACATGACCAACGGATACATGCGCAACGCCAGTGCGATCTACCAGCAGAACAGCGTGCGCGGCGGTGTCGAGGATGCTGATGCGCACCAGTTGATCGGTATGCTGCTGGATGGTGTCATCAGCAGGGTCGTCCAGGCGCAGGGCCATCTCATTCACGGAAACGTGGCGGCCAAAGGCCGCAGCATCAGCGGCGCGGTGGCCATCGTCGGCGAGCTTCGCAACAGCCTGGATCACAAGGCGGATAGCGTGATGAGCCAGCGTCTCGACTCGCTCTATGAGTATGTGTCGCGCCGGCTGCTCTTTGCGCAGCTGAACAACGATGCGGCAGCGCTGGATGAAGTGGCCCGGCTGCTGACACCCATCCGCGACGGCTGGCAGGGCATCCGCGACAGCTATCTGGCGGGTAATCGGCAGGTTGTCGGCGCGATGCGATGAACGTCCAG
>JALYXN010000239.1 GCA_030947085.1 Pseudomonadota bacterium
GATCTACACACCGCTGTTCTATGTCGTCATTCGTGCGCTGGTGGAGCGTCGCGAGGCGCGTGCGGCGGCCCGCGCCGCTGCCCACGCGCAGCCAGCGCTGGAGAACCATTGATGAAAACCTTGCTCAAGCTCGCCGCGCTCAGCGCGGCCGTGATCCTCGCCGGCTGCGCCAGCGTGGGACCGGACTACCATCCGCAGAAAATCGTTGCACCACAGTTGCAGGGGCTGGATGCCACGCAGGAAAACAGCGCGCAATTCCAGGCCGCGTGGTGGCAGCAGTTCAACGACCCCACGCTGGACGCGTTGATCCAGCGCGCCGCCGCCAACAACCTCGACTTGCGCGTCGCGGTGGCTCGCCTGCACGAGTCGCGGGCCTTGCTCAGCGGCGCCCGCTCCGATCAGCTGCCGACCATCGACACCAGCATCGACTACACCCGCAGCCGCGGCCAGCAGCCCGGCTACAGCTCGCAACGGCACACGGTGACGACCTACCAGGCCGGCTTCGATGCGTCGTGGGAGCTGGACGTGTTCGGCGGCGTGCGCCGTTCGGTGGAAGCAGCCGGCGCCGACCTCGGTGCCAGCGAGGCGGGGTTGCACGACACGCAAGTCAGTCTGCTGGCGGAAGTGGCGCGCAACTATTTCGAGCTGCGTGGCAGCCAGCTGCGACGGGACATCGCCACCCGTGATATCGACAACCAGCAGCAGACGCTGCATCTGACCGAGGTGCGACTGCAGGCCGGTACGGGCTCGGAACAGGACCTGGCCAGCGCACGGGCTCGACTCGCCGCGGTGAAGGCGCAGTTGCCGCTGCTGCAGACCGCGGTGAGCGCGGACAAATTCCGTCTGGCCGTACTGCTCGGGGCGCGCCCCGGACAGCTGGATATCGATCTCTCGCCGAAAGACTTCCAGCCGATTGCGGTGAACCTGCCGATCGGCGATGCCGGTGACGTGCTCGCGCGCCGGCCCGACGTGCAGATCGCCGAACGCCAGTACGCCGCTGCTAACGCACGTATCGGCGTGGCCAAGGCGGACTTCTTTCCGCATGTCACTCTGGGTGGCTTCTTCGGTTTCCTGTCCGGCCGCAGCAACGATTTCGGCAGTCCCTCCACCCGCGCGTGGTCGCTGGCGCCCAGCATCAGCTGGCCGGGGCTGAACATTCAGCGCGTACGCGCCAACCTGCACGCCAACGAGGCACGCACCGATGCGGCCAAGGCCAACTATCAGCAATCCGTGCTGTTGGCCATTGAGGACATTGACAACGCGGTCACCGGCTTTAACCAGCAACGGGTGCGCGTTACTCACCTGATCGAGCAGGGTTCGCAAAGCCGACGCGCCGCGGATCTGGCCCGCATCCGTTACCAGGAAGGCGCCACCGGCTTCCTCGAACTGCTCGACGCCGAACGCACCCAACTGGCGGCCCAGGATGACCTGGCTCAGGCCGAAGCGGCGGTGAACACGCGCGCCGTCGCGCTGTACAAGGCGCTCGGGGGTGGCTGGCAGGCCTGCGGTGACGAGCACTGCACTGACGTGGCCAAGCGCGACGCCGCGCCGTGAGCCGCGCCGCTCGCCACTTGCCGGCGGTCACGCCGATTATCGCGTGGCGCTGGTCAGTGGCGCCAATCGCGGGCTTGGTTTCGAGGTGGCGCGGCAGCTTAGCGAGAGCGGCATGACCGTGCTGCTGGGCGCGCGCGATCTCGACCAGGGGCTGCATGCCGCCCGCCGACTGGCCGGCGCTGCCGGTAAGGTGCTCGCAGTGCAGCTGGATGTCACCGCGCAGGTTCAGGTCGACACGCTGAAACGCTGGATCGAGGCGACCTTCGGCCGCATCGACGTGTTGGTCAACAACGCCGGCGGTCATTACGACCCCGACTCGCACGCCAGCGACCGTGACATTGCCATGGCCCGCTAGGCGCTGGAAACCCATCTGTTCGGCAGCTGGCGACTGTCCAGCGCCATGCTGCCGCTCATGCGCCGACACGATTACGGTCGCATCGTCAACGTATCCAGCGGCTGCGCCGCGGTAGGCACCATAAGTGAAACCTGCGTGGCTTACCGCACCGCTAAGGCGGCGCTCAACGCCTATACCCGCACGCTTGCGACAGAACTGGGTGGCACGGGCATCACCGTCAACGCCGTATGTCCCGGCTGGGTCGCCACCGATATGGGCGGCGCCGGCGGACGGGCAGTGGAACGAGGGGTGACCGGCGTTACATGGGCGGCGAGCCTGCCGGCCCCGGCGCCGACCGGCCGGTTTTTCCGCGACGGTGAGCTGATCTTCTGGTAAGCCCGGGCGAGGGCGGACGAAAGCCCGTCAGCGCGACACGACGACCGCAAACCACTCCCAGCCACGCACTCTTTCGGAGATCAGCTTGGTGCAGGTGAGCATCGGCACCGCGAGCAAGGCGCCGGGAATCCCCCATAGCCAGCCCCACACCAGCAGCCACAGCAAGATCGCGATCGGACTCAGCCGCATGCTGGCGCCCTGGATCATTGGAGTGACCAGATTGCCTTCCACAGCCGAGATCCCGGCGAACGTCAGCGCGGGCAGGAAGACGTTGAAGTTGATGTCTTTCGCGTACAGCATCGACACTACCGTCAGCACGGCGGTGGTAACGATGGCGCCGACGTAGGGAATGAAATTGGCGAACGTCGCCACCGCGCCCCACAGCAGCGGATCGGGCACCTTGTACAGCCACAACATGCCGGCGGTCACTGCACCCAGGCTGGCGTTGATCAGCAAAGCGGTTAGCAGATAGCGCGAAACTTCGGCCTGGAAGCCGCGCACGATGGTCACCGCATGCCGCTTGTAGGCGAAGCTGGGTGTGATCTCGACCAGTCGGCGCAGCATGGTGTCGCCATAGATCAGAAAAAAGAACACCAGCAGCAGCACGCTGAGTACTGCGGCGAGCACCTTTGGTGCAGTGGAGACCACGTCCCAGGCCGTGATCGATACCGGCGTCGACGGCGCCGTAGTGGCACGGGAGGTCCCGCTGACCAGGGTCTGGGTTGCCTTGTTGGCCGCCTCCAGCGGTTGGGTCACGCTGCGAAATTTCGGCACGAAACTCTTGATCGCGGACGGCGCCCCGTGGAACCAGCCGATCGCAGGCTGCGCCAGCAGACTGACGCTGGTGCCGATGCCGATGACCAGGCCGATCATCAGGACGCTGGCCGTGAGCCACCGCGGTATTCGAAAGCGCCTGCCGGTAGCCACGATCGGGTTCAGTGCCAGACCGATGAACGCCGCCAGCACCAGCGGAATCAGCAGCGCCTTGGTCAGCGTGATGGTGTAGAGCATGGCCAGCAACAGCATGCCGTTCAACAGCATGCGAATGGCGCGTAAATGTCTGCGCGTGCCGCGCGCGGTATGCAGGCGGCGTGCAAACTGACGTGGCAGGGATTCGGCTATCGAGGCATCATCGAGCGCACGATTCAGCAGCGCCGCGTCACTGGCATGGCTTCGTTGCTGGTTGCTTGGCGACGGTGCTGCCAGAGGTGGATCGAGTATGTCCGGACCACTCATTGCGGCTCGCCGTCATCGTCGGTGGGGCTACTGCGCGCCGCCGCATGCAGCCCCA
>JALYXN010000513.1 GCA_030947085.1 Pseudomonadota bacterium
ATAATCGATGTTCTCGCGCGCGGTAAGTCGCTTGTACAGGCCGCGCGCATCCGGCAGCACGCCGAGCTGGCGGCGCACCGCGAGCGCGTCGACGGCCGCGTCGATGCCGTCGACCCGCACCTGGCCGCGGTCCGGCGTCATCAGCGTATACAACATGCGCAGCGTGGTGGTCTTGCCGGCGCCGTTAGGCCCAAGCAAACCGGTGATCTCGCCATCGCGCGCGCTGAAGCTGACGCCGTCGACCGCTTTTACCTCGCCGAAGGCCTTATGCAGATCCCTGACTTCAATCACGACCGATCACTCCTGTCCATGCAGGTTCCCCGACGTTCCGTCAGCACCGATATCACGGCCAGGGACGGAAGCAGAATCAGACAAAGGAAAGCGGGTGCGCCGAGCAAGGCCGAGGCGAGGATGGCCGTAGTCCACAGAATGGCGTTGGTTGGAACGCGATGCTTTTTCATGGCGTGGCTCCATTGAAGTCGATGAATATCGGGGTGGGTTTCAGCCGCTTGAGGCAGCTCGCATCGAGCGTCTTCGGATCGAGTTTTTCGACGAAGTGCTGCACCAGCTCGCGGCCGCAGCCGGCCATCATCACGCTATGCGCCTGCCCGTTGAACACCAGCACGCGCGAGTTAGAAAGGCCCTTGGCTATTTCCCTGGCATAGCGCGGCGGCGTCACCGGATCGTATTGGCCCGCCAGCAACAGTACCGGCTTGTCGCTCTTCACCGGCTGATGAAAATCAGCCGGACGGGCGCCTTTCGGCCATACCGAACAAACGGCCTTGAGCGAGTCGATCAGTCGGGTACCCAGAATGGTGTCGGCGTCCTGCGGTCGCGGCTTGAGCAGATCCGCGTCTTCGCTGCAGATCACCGAATACTGCATGCCGCTGCCAGCGAGTTCGGCCAGGTCGGTGGACAGGATCTTTGCCTGCCCCAGTAGCGGTCCGACATCGCCATGCGCCGCGGCGTCGATCGACAGCGGCAACAATGCAGCGGTTTGCGGCGTATAGGCAAACATGCGCACCACACCGGCCAGCGAGTTCTCGTTCAATACGCGCTTCACTGTCTGGTAGGTCTGCGGGTCACGGAAACTGACCTCGTGCGGGTTGGCCTTCAGCGCATCGCGCAGCTGATACAGCGTCTGGTCGGGATCGCCGAACTGCTTCTTGCAGGCCGGCTGCGCCGTGCAACGCGCGAACTGCGCCTTGAGCGCGTCATCGAGGTTGCGCGCAAAGTCTTCACCCAGCGCTGCAGTATTGGGCACCGCGCTGTCCAGTACCACGCTGCGCACGGCATCGGGATAACGCATCAGAAACTGCTGCGCCACGCGGGTGCCGTAGGAGACACCGATCAGATCGAACGACGGCGAACCGAGCGCCGTGCGGATGTCCTCAAGATCCTGGATCGCGATGGTGGTGGTGTAAAACCGCGGATCGGCGCGGTCACTGAGCTGTTTGGCGCAGGCCGCGGCGTCGCGGCGCATCTTGTCTGCGTTGAGCGCATCGCCATCGCCCGCGGTCGGCGTGTCCTCGTCGCTGTCCTTGCAGGTCAGCGCGTTGGAGCCACCGGTACCGCGTTGGTCGACCAGCAATACGTCGCGATGGGCCAGCAGCGGCTGCAACATCATCGCTATCTGACTGGCCGAGTCCGTCGCTGCCTGACCGGGGCCGCCAGCGAGAAATACCAGCATGTCCTTGCTGGCTACCTGCGCGTCAGAACGCAGCACCGCCACGCGCAGCTTGATCGTGCGGCTATGGGGATCGACCCGGTTTTCCGGCACCGGAAAATCGCTGCACCAGGCCGGCGTGCTGGCGCCGCTGTTGGGTTGGGCCAGATCACATTGGGTCAGGGTCACCGCGCCGAGTTTCCAGGTTTTCGGTTTCGCCGGCGGCTGAGCTTTGGCCGCCGGTTTCGTCGCCGCCGTCTCGGCCGCCGGCGGGCTGGCGTCCTGGTGATGCCGGAATTGACTCCACGCGAGTATCCCGATCCCCACCACCGCTACTCCGATGCGGAACGCAGTACGTCCTTTCAATGCCATGCGTCTTACTCCTTCCCCGGTACAAAAATGGATTCGATCGAAGCGGCGAACAGCTTCGCAATCTTGAACGCCAGCGGCAGGCTGGGATCGTACTTGCCGGTCTCGATGGCGTTGATCGTTTGTCGCGACACGTCCAGCCGATCGGCCAGATCCGCCTGCGACCACCCCTGCTCGCCGCGCAGTTCGCGTACGTGGTTATTCATGGCTGCGATAGCGCCGGGCGACCAGCAGCTTGGCGATGCCGAACGTGCCGAACAAGCATGGCATCACCCAGATGGCGATTACATCGGCCGGCACCTTCCAGCCGATTCCCGCACTCAGCATCAGCCCGAGACTGAAGAAGCCGAAACCGGTCGTCATCGCCGATATCGCTATCGCCTCCAGATCGATGCGGCGCTCAAGTTCATCCTGATCACGAATGACTCGCATCAGCGCGCGAATGACCAACACGATCGGCAACAGGGGCAGCACCACCAGCACGGCTCGCCAGAACGTACTTTCGGTCCTGGGTACAAGCGTTCCGTAGAGCAGGATCAGCAGCACATAGCCACCCATGGCTGGAAGGAACTCGCGCAGATAGCGTTTGTGCACTTCACGCATGGCCATCAGAGCGACCTCCGTGTCGTGACCCCGGACCGGCTCATCGCTTCGCTCCCGTGTCATCAGAACGGGTGGCAACGCGCGCGCGTTGCCACCGCTGGATCACGCGCGCGACGCCGATTACCAAAAACACGCTCGCCATGCCCAAGAACATGCCCCACGCGTGATCGTCGTCCCGCAGGTAGGCCCAGATCGCGATGGCGCCCATCAAGGTCGCCACGAAGAAAGCACGAAGGTGCAAGGGAATACCTGGATTTCCCTCGCAGGCAAACATCTCGCCACCGTAGCGGCGCGCCACCACCGAACGCGCGATACCGTAACTGATCAGCATCACCGGAAACACCCAGATCAGGATCGATCCATCGAAGCTCAGCACGTGCGCCGCTGCGAGAAACCCGCCGACCAGACTGAGTGCGCCGACCACCATCGTGGCGATGCCCAGCGCAATCAGATGCATGCGCTGCTCCAGCTCATCGCTGTCGCGGATGCGCCGCGCCATCAAGACGAATAAATAGAGCATCGGCAGCATCGGCGTAAGCGCGAACAGCAGCTTCAAGGCGAAACTGTCCACCGTCCGCGCCAGCGGCCATACCAGCAGCAGTACCGCGATATAGACCGTCATCACCAGCATCGTCTGCCACTGGTATTGCTTGTTGGATAGAGGTGTCATGGCTGATCCGGAAGTGACATGAGGAATGCGTGCAATGCCAGCTGAAATTTCACCGGCTGATCGAGCATCACGAAATGGCGCGAGGGCGCGATCGAGACCACCTTCGCGTTCGGCGCGTTCAACAGCAGCGAACGGTAGTACGCGGTCTTCTGCGCCTCGCTCATCATCATCGGCGGGTGACTGAAGTCCGGCGCGTAATAGGGTGAGATCTCGAGGATCGGCACGTTCGCGTTCTTCAAACCGGAACGCAGGTCGGCGGCCAGGTCCTCGGCCATGTATTGCGCGCTGGCCTTGATATCGCTGCGCGCATTCATCGGTGCGTAGCGTGCCGCCAGCTGCTGATCGACCAATCCCACCTGCTGCATGTACTGCAACGCCTGCGCCCTGAATTGCTCCGGCGTCGCCGCACCCATCCGCTGCTGCATCCGTGCCGCCATCGCCTTGCGCTGCTCGGCACTGACCCGCTCCATGCCGGGAAAGATCGGCAGCCCGTCCACCGCCACCACACCTGAAATCAGCTCGGGGTGCTCACTGGCAAAGCGCAGCGCCAACGTGCCACCAAGGCTGTGGCCGACCAGTACGGGTTGATCGATGTGCTGCTTGACGATCAGGTTCAGCAGGGAGGCATCGGCACGGTCGAACAGATTGCCAGCGTTGGCAGGTACTTGCACGCCATCGAATCCCGCCAGGGTCACTGCGTAAACCACGTGCTCCCGCTGCAGGCTCTTGATCACCTGCGCCCATACCCACGGCCCACCCTGCAAACCGGGGATCAAGATCACCGGAGCGCCGTGTTCACCGTGGCGCTCGACTTTCAGGGTGCCGGTCATCTTCGTGACCGTGGTTGCTGCCGCGGGCATCAGGACAGCAGCAGCCAGCAGCAGGCCGCCCAAGGCCAGGAAGCGGTGAAAAGTCAGCATGATCTTGCCCATGGCGAGTCCTATCGTTGGTGTAAAGTTACCTTGACATTGAAAGTAACCGGCGATCAGATCGATGTCAAGCACGCTTTACAAAAAGGGTCTGGAGGGCCGCAGTTTGGCAGCTCGTCTCCAGACAGCCATCCAGGCGTGATTCAGCCTGCCGGCGCGGGCTATGCGGGAGGCATCGGCGTGCAGGTACTGGACGGTAATTCGAATCCGGTGGTCTTCGAAACCCAAACCGTGGTCACTCCACCGAATGCCACGACATCGATCCCTTATTTTGCGCAGTATTTCCAGACCGCGCCGACTGTCTCCGGAGGTAACGTCAAGGCCACCGTGACCTTCGACATTTTCTACCAGTAGCCGCGTGATTTGCGTCGCGGCGAAAAGCCGAACAGTGGTTACTCGTAGGTGCGCACGACCAAAGT